>NZ_JARPLC010000006.1:0-7623 GCF_032350395.1 Limnospira sp. PMC 289.06 | reverse complement strand
GAGGGCGGGCGGGTTTATTCATCTTCGCGCCCCTAGTGGAGGAATTAGACAGGTTTGGAGGGCGGGTTTATTCATCTTCGCGCCCCTAGTGGAGGAATTAGACAGGTTTGGAGGGCGGGTTTATTCATCTTCGCGCCCCTAGTGAAGACATTCGCCGAACCCGCCCCTACATGATATTGCCCTCTCCCAGAGGTAGACAGAGAAGGATTTACATTCCCTATTAATTAACTCATTTCTAACATCCGCTGAATAGGTCGCAATGCCGCCTCTATGGTAGATTGGGGTAAGGTGATTTCTGGCTGTCTATTTTTCATAGATAAATAGAGTTTTTCGAGGGTGTTTAGCCTCATGTGGGGACACTCATTGCAGGCGCAACTGTTCATGGGGGGCGCGGCAATAAACTGTTTGGCGGGAGCCTCTTTTTTCATTTGGTGAATAATTCCGGGTTCTGTAACTACAATAAAAGTGGAATTTGCACTTTCTTTGACGTACTTTAATAAAGCAGTGGTAGAACCGATATAATTAGCATGACGTAAAACTGGGGGTTCACATTCGGGGTGAGCAATAATTTCCGCGCCGGGATATTCAATTTGTAGCTGCACAATTTTCTTTTCGGAGAAATTCTCATGCACCATGCAAGCCCCCTCCCATAATAGCATTTCTCGTTGAGTTTCTGCCATGACATAGCGCCCTAAGTTGCGATCGGGTGCAAAAATAATTGGCTGATCTGCGGGAATTTGGCTAACTATTTTGACGGCATTAGCACTGGTGCAGATGATATCACTCATCGCCTTAATGTCGGCAGTGCAATTAATATAAGATACCACTAAATGGTCAGGATGGGCAGCTTTGAAGGCAGCGAAAGCATGGGGAGGACAACTATCAGCTAGAGAACATCCGGCATTAAGATCGGGGAGTAAAACCTGTTTTTCTGGATTGAGAATTTTAGCGGTTTCTGCCATGAAGTGAACCCCGGCAAATACAATAACATCTGCATGGGTTTCGGCAGCTTGGCGCGACAGTCCTAGGGAGTCGCCAATATAGTCGGCGATGTCCTGAATATCGGGGTCTTGGTAATAGTGGGCCAGCACGATCGCATTTAGGTCTTTCTTTAAAGTGGCGATCGCCTCAAACAAGTCCTCTGGCTTCTCATATTGGGTCGGTTGTCGGTCTAAAGTCGCTGCAAACATCAGTTGACCTCTGGTTTGTGATTCTCTAATTCCTAATTATAGTTGAATTCACCAAAAAGAGTAAAGCCAGAAATCTCAACCTGGGGTCGCAACAACTTATCCTAGAAAAAAACGTACTATTAGATACAATGAGCCCATCACCGGAATTAACTATCAAAATTGCCCTCATTGGAGATATCCACGACCAATGGGAACCAGAAGATGAGATAGCCTTAAAACAGTTGGGGGTAGACTTAGCCCTATTTGTAGGTGATTTTGGTAATGAAGCCCTAGAGGTGGTTAAGGCGATCGCTCAGTTAGATTTACCCAAGGCGGTAGTGTTTGGAAACCATGACGCTTGGTATAGCATGACCGAGTGGGGTCGCCAAAAATGCCCTTACGATCGCACCCGGGAAGACCGGGTGCAAACCCAAATTGATCTGCTGGGACCCGCCCACGTTGGCTATGGAAAACGAGATTTTCCTGAGTTAGGATTAACGGTTGTCGGTACTCGGCCCTTTAGTTGGGGAGGACCACAATGGACTAATCAAGAATTTTATCAAACCCGCTTTGGTGTCAACAGCAACCAAGAATCAAGCGATCGCATTTTAGCCCAAGTTAAAAACGCCGCCTATGACCAGATTATTTTTTTGGGACATAACGGCCCTAGTGGTTTAGGAGACACCCCAGAATCACCCTGTGGTAAAGACTGGAAACCCATTGGCGGTGACTATGGCGACCCCGACTTTGCCGAAGCTATTACCCAAACCCGCAATTACGGAAAAACTATCCCCCTAGTCGGTTTTGGTCATATGCACCACACCCTCCGCCATACTAAAGCCTATCTGCGGAAATCCCTAGCTGTCGATGAACATCAGACTATATATCTTAATGCTGCCAGTGTCCCACGCATTCAAGGCACAGGATCTGATAAATATAGACATTTTGCGATCGCTATACTGAAACAGGGTCAAATTCGGGAAGCCTCCCATATTTGGGTCAACTCTCAAGGTCAGATCATCCAACAACAACATCTATACCCATAGACCACAAAAACGAACCGCCCCCTTTTCTCACAGACCCACACCGACTTAGGGCGCGTTGTCCATAGAAATGGCGGCGGTTATAAATTCTTAGCCTGATTCCTAGCCTAGAATAGTTACATTTTAGCCATCAACTGATTCTCTACTCCAACCTAGTCATAGACTCCGGTATTGAGGCGGAAATCTCCTTCCTGTAGAATCGGCTCTACCGGAGTGATGGTAAACTCACCGATATAGCGTTCTATAATCTCTTTCTGGGCATCGGTTAACCCCGGAATTTCTAATACTTCCTGCACTGAATCATAGGGCGCTGCGTCAATGATCATTTTGGCCAATGTGGGAAACATTCCCGGATATTGACGGAATTCTCGGATTGAGCTATTATTCAAATCCAGTTTTTTCCCAAATTCAGTGCCCAGCTTTGCATCAGCTTTGTTTCTGCGGTTAACTTCCGCCAAAACTGGTGCTGGCAGACTTGGTAATTGAACAAAACTCAAATCCGCTGCCCATGCAGACTGAGGGGCACTCCATCCTAGCAAACCTACCAACAAGCCTACTAACGCTAATACCTGACCCAATCGTTTCATTAAATCTCTTCTCCCATTTGTTCTAAACTACATAGACAGAATCCACAAAATCTGTATTACGAATCCTGCAATATTGTTGAATATACCCCAACACCGGACATTTGCCGGAAAATAATTCGGAATTGTCGATCATGGATCGTTCCACCCCTTCCCCTCTCAATTGTCAATTCCTGCACAATTTGATATTCCTCAACCCGCCACCATTAGGCAATAGCCAATCTCCGGGAATTATTAATTGTTAATTGTCCTCGGAATTATGTTAAGTTTTGTAACAAGCCCCCTCGTCACAAGTAGGGGGGTGGGGGTTGCTTTCTGAGTTTATTTATGCTATTATGCTAAATGATGGGAGTATTGACATAATTTTATTGATGGCACAGATTACAATTATGTAATATATGTCAATATTGTATCAAGATTCGGGGCGACCTGTCAACCCTTCCCATAAATAAAGTTCAGCGATTAGCATAATAATCTAAAGCATAATCCCTAAAACGTTCCAAATCCTTAGCAATAGTAGACTCAACGACACCCCCCAAAAAAAGATTATCCATAATCTTACCTAACAGACCGGGAATAGCATAAGACACGGAGAGGCGGACAATACTACTACCATGGCGATCGTAAAAACGGATAGCGCCTCGGTTAGGCAACCCATCGACTGATTCCCATTGGATAATCTGATGTGGAATCTCTTTAAGAATGCGAGAAAGCCAGCTAAATTCAAAGTTACCACTAGCCAACTTCCACTTAGAAAGTTCTGGGTTTTCTTCCAATATATTCACGGACTCAATCCACTTCATCCACCGTGGCATTTGTTCTAAATCCGACCATAAATCCCATGCGATATCAATGGGAACATTAACTTCTATTTGCACGCTATGTTCTAACCAATCAGCCATTTGAGTTACTTAATTATTAAGGTGTGAGGTAGTTTATATTGAGGCATAGTCCCCGCCCTACTTATAGCAAGCCAGACAGGGACAATATTTTAGCTCTGTACCCCCAGCTTGCTTAGTTCCAAAAAGTTAGGGGCATTTTCCAGGATAACACGGGCAGCCTGTCGCCCGGAGAGGGTAGCACCTTCCATGCTATCAATATAATCCTGTTGTGTGTAACTACCAGCTAAGAAAAAGTTAGCAACGGGAGTTTTTTGGGGGGGACGGTAGGGGTCCATTCCGGGGGCTTCCCGATAGAGGGACTGGGCTAGTTTAACTACACTATACCAAGTCATATTTAACTCTCGGGAAGAGGGGAAAAGTTGGTGAACTTGCTGGAGAACATGATTGGCGATCGCCTCATTATTTTGTTTAATAAAAGGGTCGCCCGGAGTTAAAACCAACTGTAGCAGAGAACCCTGTCCTGAGCGGTAATAATCTCCCGGACTGGTTAAAGCCAAATCAGCAAAACAGGAGAAATCGGCATCAGCAGTATAGAGTAAGTTATCTATACCCACGGCTTTTTCTAACTGTTGGCGTGCGAGTGAGTCTTGGAGTTCTGTTACCCAACCATCAAAGCGTAATTGCACTGTGGCTACGGGAACAGTATCTAACTTGTAAATGTTGTCAAATTCCGGCCATTTTCGCCAAGCCTCTGGGAGCATTTTTTGAGCCCCAGGAACATCACAGGCGCAAACATAAGCATCTGCAATAATGGTTTCTTCGGCTTCCCCTTGGGCGACCACCAAGCCAGTGACACGGGTTTTACCGTCAATTTCTGTAAACTGAATTTCTCTGACCCGTCGTCGCAGATGAATTTTAGCGCCCCGTTGTTGGAGATAGTTAACAATAGGTTTATGGAGATATTCCGCCGGAGACCCTTCCAACATTCGCAAGACGGAGGCTTCGCTTTTGGCTGCGAAAAACTGGAAAATCGTGAGCATACAGCGCGCGGAGATATTTTCAGTATCGATAAAACCCAAAGCATAGGCGATGGGGTTCCACATCCGTTTTAGGCTACCTTCAGACCCTCCCTGGCGGCGAAACCAGTCCGCAAAACTGACTTTATCTAGGTCTCGAATGTTTCTCATGGCTCCCTCAAAGTCCACCAAACCCCGGACAATGGGGCTAGTTCCCAGGGCGATCGCATTTTGCAATTTATCCTGGACGGAAAGCTGAGAAGTGGTGAAAAAGGCTTTTAGTCCGTTGAAGGGTGCGCCAGTAAAGAAGCGAAAATCTAAACTTCCGATCACGCCGCCGGGGTTGACAAAGCAGTGAATATGGTCTTTTAATCGCAGATTCTCAAAGGCTCCCACCTTTTTCATTAAATCAAATAGTTGGTAGTAGCAGCCAAAAAAGACGTGCAGACCCATTTCGACATGATTACCTTCTGGGTCTACCCAACTACCTACTTTACCACCCACAAAGGGGCGGGACTCAAATAGTTCTACTTCATGTCCAGCATCAACCAGATCAACAGCCGTGGCCATGCCAGCTAATCCAGCTCCAGCGATCGCAACCCGCATCCTACATTATCCTTAACAGTTCCTTTACGAATTTTAACAATAAAGTGATGCTACTGATCGATTTTTCGTTCAATTTTCCAGTTATGGGACTTGCAGATTGATTCTAGCATCTCCACAAAGCTGTCGATCCTGGCTTTTCCCGCACCATAACCTAGATTTAAAAAACCGACATCTCCACCAGCAGTGATGACATCAATTTCACAATAGTCAAATTCGGCATAGTTTAAAATTATCGTGGTTGACAAATTGGCGGAAATTCGCGCCGAAAAGGACTCCTCGACTAAGATATTGACATTCCCAATAGTGCGGACAATGACATCAGGGAAGTAGTCGCGCAATTCATGAACTAGCTGATCTAAATAAGAACCCCGTAGGATAACTGTTTGAATATTCATAGGGTGATTGGCTTGTAAATCTTATTACCTGATAGGAGTTCACCGCTGAGAATTAGCCGAGAATTACCCGGCTGTCCTCAAAGTTTCACCTTGGTGGATCTAACCCTATCTCTGTTATTATCCTGCCATCTGGGAGAAAATGATTCAGTTTTCCAAAAAACTTAATATAGTGACCACAGAACCCCAGCCTTAATCATATCCGCCCTCATGCTGAACCAATTGTATAACTGAAAAGTTTTATGTAACTGAGAATACACTGAATGATTATGTCTATGGTACAATGCGATCGGGTTCTCAGTCAATTATCACAACTGGCAACTGGGTTCATATTATCACTTTTGAGAAGTTTTATCACTATGGTACTCAGTCTATGGGTTGAGACTATTCTGATTACCCGCTGTCTGGGGACGTTCTAAGTTGATGTCCATCAAATAAATTGCCGAAATCTATCCAATAAGTTATATTGGTTGTTGCTACACTGGATCTAGGGTAAGATTTATTGAGAACATGGCAGGGCTAATTTACCAACCAGCCCCTAAACTTCCGCCTACCAGATACATGGTTGCTGTCTGAACCCACATTTAATCAACATCAAGGTGCTTATGAAAACAATTTTATTTTTGTCTACAGGAAATGACTATCTGAGTCGATTTTCTGAGTATTTGTTTAATTATTTGGCGGAAACCAGGGGCTTGAGTTGGCGGGCTTATTCGGCTTTATTACCAGTAGATAAAAGCCATTATTCTAGTAATTATTCAATGGGGGCGATCGCCTTAGAAGTGATTTCGGAATTGGAGAAGCGGGGTATTTCCTTAGATTATTCTGTCCGAACCATCAGACCCGTATCCCAAATTAACTTTAAAAATGCCAATAAAATTATTGCCATTGAGGAATCAATATATCGTCCGTTAATGGTTAAACGATATCCTTCCTGGGTGAACACGGTGGAGTATTGGAATATATCCGATGTGAAACCAGCGAGCCGGGAGTTGTCTTTACAGCAGCTAGAAAAGCGGATTAACCAAATCATTGACCAGTTCACACCCAGTCGGGGAAATTTAGCCTCTGTGTGGGCGGGATATGATGACTAATGGCTTATAATTCTCGGCGGGAAAAAATAGCGATCGCCAAGGCTAATAGTAGGACGGTGTAAATGATACCATATCCAGCATTAGCCACGAGAATAGGAACATCAGGGATATCTGCATAAACGGCATCATTTTTGAGATTCAGACGGGCTAAATCCGGTAAAATGACATACATTGCCGTCATCACATTTTCAATGGTTTGACTATCGCTAATTTGACCCAATTCGAGTAAGTCTCGGCTGAGACTTCCCATTACATAAACCGCAAAAGTTAGGAGTGTAGCCAACAGAGAACTGGTTAACACGCCTAACAAAATGCCCGCCGCCCCAATTAGCCCAAACTTAATCCAAATCAACAGATTAGAAATGGCGATACTTGGTGCGGGGTATGGAATTTGGTTAAGACTTAAAACCCCCATATATATGGCTGTCATTACCACGACCAAAACTGCTAAGACCGCCCACAAACCCAAATGTTTACCAATAATCAATTCCGGGCGGCTAACCGGCTTAGAAAGCAGTAAATAAACGGTGCGTTTTTCAATTTCCTGGTTAATTAAAGTGGTACTGACAAAAACTGCCACAATTAAGCTAAGAAGGCTGATAGCAGCCAAACCGAGATCTAAGACAATTTTATCTTCTAAACTAGCAGCGACTTGGGGCATTAGTTCAACTGCTGCGACCATCAACAGCGCAAAGATACCCAAAATATAGAGAACCCTAGCGCGCATGACTTCCCAAAACACATTTTTGGCGATCGCCATTATCCTTCCCAACATGATGCTTGACCCTCCTATAACCACGATGGTTATCACTTGACTAGGATTCTGATACATTTACGCGACATTTATCCGGCTATTGCCTGACAATGCGACGATAGC
>NZ_JARPLC010000005.1:27251-91205 GCF_032350395.1 Limnospira sp. PMC 289.06 | reverse complement strand
TATAATTATCGGTTATGGTGCGTCAGAAATTAATTATCCGGTGAGAATTATAATTATCGGTTATGGTGCGTCAGAAATTAATTATCCGGTGAGAATTATAATTATCGGTTATGGTGCGTCAGAAATTAATTATCCGGTGAGAATTATAATTATCGGTTATGGTGCGTCAGAAATTAATTATCCGGTGAGAATTATAATTATCGGTTATGGTGCGTCAGAAATTAATTATCCGGTGAGAATTATAATTATCGGTTATGGTGCGTCAGAAATTAATTATCCGGTGAGAATTATAATTATCGGTGTCTGACGCACCCTACCGCACCCTACCGCACCCTACCGCACCCTACCGCACCCTACTATTAAACTACTATGGTAATTGTACCACTAATTGAAGATACCGATCGCCTCGATATGAGATTAAAAGAAATTCCCCCGGTTCCGGGTGTGTATTTCATGAAAGATGGTAATGAGAATATTCTGTATATTGGGAAATCTAAAAAATTGCGATCGCGCGTGCGTTCCTATTTTCGCGATCGCCATAACCATAGTCACCGGATTAACTTAATGATTCAACAGGTGACAGATATTGAATTTATAGTTACCGATACAGAAGCCGAAGCCTTAGCCTTAGAAGCTCATCTGATTAAAACCCATCAACCTCATTTTAATGTCTTGCTGAAAGATGATAAAAAATATCCCTATCTGTGTATTACTTGGTCGGAACCATACCCCCGTATTTTTATTACCAGAAAACGCAGTTTAAGCAATCCCAAAGATAGATATTATGGCCCCTATGTAGATACGGGATTATTGCGAAGTAACCTACAATTAATTAAGCGTCTATTTCCCCTGCGTCAACGTCCTAAACCCCTATTTAAAGACCGTCCCTGTTTAAACTATGATATCGGTCGCTGTCCGGGAGTTTGTCAGGAGATGATCTCCCCAGAAGATTATCATCAAATTGTCCAAAAAGTGGCGATGGTGTTCCAAGGACGGACGGAAGAACTTATCGAAAATTTAACCGCACAAATGCAACAAGCCGCCGCTGAGTTGAACTTTGAAACAGCGGCGAAATTGCGCGATCGCCTTCAAGGTTTACAGTCCCTCAACCAGGATCAAAAAGTTTCCCTTCCTGATGAAACGGTGTCTCTCGATGCGATCGCTTTGGCTACTGATGGACAACAAGCCTCCGTGCAACTTTTCCAAATCCGCGCCGGACATTTGGTTGGTAGGTTGGGCTTTTTTGCCAAAGTTTACCCTACTGAAAAAGCCTTGACTTCCCTAGAGTTGGGGTTAATTATTCAGCGGGTTTTACAGGAACATTATCAAACCGTCGATCCTGTGGAAATTCCTAGGGAGATTTTCCTACAATATAGTTTACCAGATGCGGATTTGGTCACCGATTGGTTAAGCGATCGCAAAGGTCGCAAAGTAACTTTAATTACTCCCCAACGACAATCAAAACTCGATTTAATTGAAATGGTGGAACGCAACGCCAATTATGAGTTAATGCGCGTGCAAAAATTAAGCGATCGCCATCATCAATCTCTCCAAGATTTAACCGAAATTCTCGACCTTCCCGACCTTCCCCACCGCATAGAAGGTTATGATATCTCCCATATTCAAGGTTCTGATGCAGTCGCTTCGCGGGTGGTATTTATTGATGGTTTACCCGCCAAACAACACTACCGACAGTATAAAATAAAGAATCCTAATGTACATTCGGGAAGGTCTGATGATTTCGCCAGTTTAGCCGAGGTGATTGGTCGCCGTTTTCGAGATTATCATAATTTAGAACCCCAGGACAAGCCGGATTTGATTATGATTGATGGTGGGAAAGGTCAACTCTCAGCCGTGGTTAAAGTTTTGCAAGATTTGGATATTTTAGAAGAGTTAAAGGTGATTAGTTTAGCCAAACGCCGAGAGGAAATTTTTGTCCCTGGTGAGTCTCAACCATTAACTACTAATCCTGAACAACCAGGGGTTGAATTATTGCGACGACTACGAGATGAAGCCCATCGATTTGCGGTTAGTTTCCACCGTAACCAACGCAGTAAACGCATGAAGCGATCGCATTTAGACGACATTCCCGGACTCGGACACCACCGCCAAAAATTGCTATTAGGTCACTTTCGGTCTATTGATTATATTCGCATAGCCACCCCCACACAACTCGCGGAAGTTAACGGAATTGGCGAAAAACTAGCCCAACAAATTTATGATTATTTCCATCCTTCTACCTGATGCAGATTAAG
This sequence comes from Limnospira sp. PMC 289.06, assembly GCF_032350395.1. Classification (NCBI taxonomy): domain Bacteria; kingdom Bacillati; phylum Cyanobacteriota; class Cyanophyceae; order Oscillatoriales; family Sirenicapillariaceae; genus Limnospira; species Limnospira sp. PMC 289.06. The sequence goes on along the minus strand of NZ_JARPLC010000005.1, from coordinate 88,950 downwards.
CTATGATATATGGTAGCTGTCGGGAAGATGTGCTATAAATAGGACTAGATTGGTCTGACTCAAAATCCTAGAATCTCAATCCCACCATGAAATTAAACGGTCCGCAAAATCTTCCGACTCTCCAAAAAATACAGTGGATAACTAACCCCCTTGGTTATATGGAAAATTGCCAACGTAAATATGGAGATATTTTTGTAACTGAAATCGGGGTGGCGGGTCATCCAATTGTGTTTGTTTCCCACCCCCAAGCCATTCAAGAAATCCTCACCCGGGATAAAGAATTTACCGCCCCCGGTTCATCTAATCGTATTCTAGCGCCTGTGGTGGGGGATAAATCCGTCATTTTACTTGATGGTAAAGACCACCTAAGACAGCGAAAACTGTTAATGCCGCCTTTCCATGGGGAACGGATGTTTAATTATGGTAAATTAATCTGTAATTTGACCACAGAAATCGGCGACACTTTACCCATTGGTAAGACTTTTCTGGCGCGAGATTATGTGCAAAAAATCTCCCTGGCTGTCATTCTTAAAGCTGTGTTCGGAGTCTATGAAGGACCCCGTTACGATCGCCTGAAAAAATTAACCACCGAACTGGTCGCTGTTACCGATTCTCCTATTAGGGCGAGTATCTTATTTTTCCCGATTTTACAACAAGATTTAGGGCGTTGGAGTCCCTGGGGGCGCTTCCAAGGTTTGCGGCGCGATATCGATAAACTGCTATTAGAAGAAATCGAAGAACGTCGCCAAAATCCCGATCCAAATCGCACCGATATTCTCAATTTGATGATGTCCGCTAGGGATGAAAATGGGGAACCGATGACCTATGAAGAATTGCGGGATGAACTGTTAACTTTATTATTCGCCGGACACGAAACTACCGCCACCGCCATGGCTTGGTCTTTGTATTGGGTGCATAAACTTCCTACCGTGCGCGATCGCCTTTTATCAGAGTTAGCAACCCTCCCCCCAAATCCCGATCCGATGACTATTTATAGACTACCTTATTTAACAGCAGTTTGTCAAGAAACCCTGCGAATTTATCCAGTCGCAATGGTGACATTTCCCCGTGTTACTACTCAAGCGGTGGAACTGATGGGATATCATATAGAACCCAACATAGAAGTGATTGGCTCCATCTATTTAACCCATAATGATCCGACAATTTATCCTGAACCCAAACAGTTTAAACCAGAGAGATTTTTAGATAAAAAATACTCCCCTTATCAATATTTGCCTTTTGGTGGTGGTGTGCGTCAATGTATTGGTATGGCTTTGGCTCAATATGAGCTAAAATTAGTCCTAGCAACAGTCATGTTAAACTATCAACTAACCCTGGCTAATTCCCAGCCCGCCAAAGCCGCCCGCCGAGGGGTGACTTTATCAGCGACCGGAGGCATTCCTATGGTATTGACAGGGCGGCGATCGCTATCTCCCAACTCTGTGGGAGTTGCACCGAAAGAAACCCCGCTTCTGGGTTAACTCTTCTGGTTAAGCCCAACGGTCCCCGAAGTTACCAGGTTTATGGGGAATTTCTCCCCTATTTAATCCTTTTTGGTCTTGATTTCCGTCAGATTAACCGTATAATATTAACAATGGCTCAATTTTTCATGGAGATGGGATTCTGAAATCTCAAAAATTACTAATGATTGATACATTCAATTGTTCCCCCCAACAGTTAGCCATTTGGCTGAGTCGTTTGGTGGAAATTTTGCGGAGTCAAGGTGGTTTAACTTGGCATAACTTTGTTCACAGCGTCGCTGGTAAAACCGCCATCATAGAAATTGATGGCATTCAGTTGAGATTAAATGCCAATCATAGCGAACCTCTCCAGGTAGATATTACTGATAATTCCGATAATTCCGAGTCAGTGGAAGCCTTTAATTTTCGCAGCGAAGCCGAAACCTTGCGAGATTTAATTGGGGGTCGGTTGACCTTAGATCAAGCTGTAGCGACGGGTAAAATCAATTTGCGGGGAACTTTATCAGAGTTGTTGGGTATTCAGAAACTAGCAATGAATATTATCGCCGACAGTGCCATTAATCCTCAACTACAGCAACTGTGGAAAGAATTTGACGATCTGTGGTTCCGTCCCAGTTTTCCTCCCCCAGTTTTGTCTCTGGAAGAACAAACAGCCCAGCACGGGGAATTAATTCGGAATGTCCCGAATGATGTACTGACAATTGAGGTGTAAGCGGAGGAGAAATGTGGAAAAACTCACTGTGGAGGGAGAAATTATTTTTTTCGTTTAGCCGTGGTCTCTCGACTTTTCCCCGCTCCCAAATTTCGCCAGACTCGAAGGCGAAAAAATAGGGTCAATCATCTTTTGTCTGATGCCCCGAACTTGAGTCAAATTCCCTGGATTTTGTCAACCTTTATTTTCATATGTTTACTCTGATATGCTATCTGAATTATTCCATAAATTTGGTGTGCCGTTTTTTCTGTCAGTAGTCCACGATCCAAATCTTTGTATTTCTTGGTCACAATTTGGTGAAGATACTCTAATTTTAGAGTTGATTTCCAGAAATAAATCCACCCTATTTAGCAATTACTATGTTGATATCGGTGCTTATCATCCCAGTCGATTTTCTAACACTAAACTTTTGAGTATGATGGGATGGAAAGGTATGAATGTAGATCCCAATCCTCAATCTGTGAAACTATTTGAACAGGAACGTCCCCAGGATATCAATCTAAATCTAGGTGTTGCTTCTTATGAAGGGGAGTCAGAAATCTATTGTTTCGGCGAAGGTGCTATCAACACTTTTAATGAGGAAATGGCCGAATATTTTATCAGACACGAATGGGAGTTTTTGGGTAAGCAAAAAGTAAAGGTACTCCCCCTTAACCAGCTACTTGACACTTATCTTCCTGAAGAAATTAAAGATTCAGAAATTGGTTTCTTAGACATTGATTGCGAAGGTGTAGACAAGGAGATTATTCTAAATTTGGATATCAATCGCTATCGGCCTTATATCATTGCAGTTGAGGCCCATGATTTCAATCTTATGCATCCTCTCTCTCACGAAATTGTTCAGTTTCTGAGCGCTGCCGATTACCAGTTGGCTGCTTACACCGGACCCACCCTTTTGTTTAGACGGTCAGGGTAATGGTATTTACGTTGGGAAGTTTAATGAGGCCTTTTAGATATGAATCTTGAAGTCGGGATGGTTGGTTAGAGTTTTTCATCGGTTAAAGCTATAATAGAATTGAAGCCAGATTTTCAGAATTAAACATGGTCGATCGCATCGTATTAGCAACCTATGGTTCTTTGGGTGATTTGTATCCTTATTTGGCGATCGCCCGAGGATTAAAAGCCAGGGGGTATCAGCCGGTCATCGCCGCCGCCGAAAAATACCGCCCTTATGTGGCGGCGGAGGAAATCGAATTTCATCCCCTCAGATTAGAGGACACTTGGGAACACGATCGCCAATTTCTGCAAATGCTGATCGATTCCCAACGGGAGCTAGAATACATTATTTGTTATCAGTTGATGCCCCACTTGCGGGCGACTTACACCGACTTGATAGCAGCGGTAAAGGGGGCGGATCTATTAATAACTCACCCGCTGATTTTGCCCGGTGCAATTGTAGCCGAACAAACCCAAATTCCTTGGATTTCAACGGTTCTATCAGCCTTGATGTCAGTTTACGATTCGCCTGGGGGCGATAGCTTCGCTTCACGCACCGAGGCGATCGCTTCCCCAGTCTCGGAATATGAACGGTGTTTGCAATGGGTAGCCAAAGATGCTGAAAAACGCCAACTCCGCAGTCGGCTTCGCCATTGGAGTGCCCCCCTGCGTCAACTGCGGAGTTCGTTGGGACTCCCACCAGGCCCAGATCCCCTGTTTGAAGGGCAGCATTCCCCCGATTTAGTGCTGGCTTTGTTTTCCCAGGTTTTTGCCAGACCCCAACCGGACTGGCCTAGGCAAACTGTCGTCACCGGGTTTCCGTTTTATGATAACCCCCCTAATCAGGGGTTATCTGAAAAACTGAGAGAGTTTTTAGACAGCGGGCCGCCACCGATAGTGTTTACTTTGGGTTCAACGGTGGTCTGGACTCCCGGTAATTTTTATTGGTCTAGTGCGATCGCCGCCCACCAATTGGGTTATCGGTCAGTGCTAATGATGGGCCCTGGGGCGGATAGTCTCAGACCGGACCAATTGCCCGAAGGTGCGATCGCCGTCAATTATGCCCCCCACGGGCAAATTTTCCCCAGGGCGGCGGCGATCGTCCATCATGGAGGCATGGGAACCACAGCAGAAGCATTGCGATCGGGGCGGAGAATGCTGGTGGTTCCCCACAAATACGACCAGCCAGAAAATGCCGCCCGCGTCGTCCGCCTCGGGGTCGCCCGAATGCTCCTACCCCAACAATATACTGCGGAGTTGGTAGCTGCCGAACTTCGACAACTGTTGTTTGAAGAACAATATACCCAGAAAGCCGCTGCCATTGGAGAAGCGATCGGGGCGGAAAATGGAGTAGAAACAGCCTGTGATGCGATCGCCAACTTGATGAGCCAATACCGGAGTCGGAAACCCGCCAGATATTCCGGCTCCCCTAATGATTCTCAGATCACATATTCCCCGTAAACTAAGCCGGTGGCGAGCCATGTTTTTTCTCCTAGTTTAAGGGTAACGGCGGCGCGGCCAGTCAGTTCTTCAATAAAAGTATATTGCCGTTGTTGATTGTCGGGGACGATTAATTCCACTACCGACTCAAAATCAATCTCAATTAGCAATTGGTCTTGGTCATCAGCGGCGATAATTTCTAAGGTGCTGGGGGTTTGCAATAAGCGATCGCTAAATAATAGCGCCATAATTCCCGGCAACCTGGGGGGAATGACAGCCACCTCCGACCAGTCCCAATTAATCTGTAAAGTGGCACCCAAAAACACTTTTCGCAATTGGTGATTGACATAAATAAAAATATAGGGAAAGCCGCCTTGGGAATGGTCTTTGTTGGTGCGTCTGTCCAATACCAAAGTGATGGAGGTGCCATCAATGCAGGTGCCAAAAGCGACGAACCACTCCCAACCGATATCTTCCCCCCAGCGGAAGCGGCCAAAATTGCGATCGTGGTAGCAAAACCAGTTCGGGTGAATGGGAAACGATCGCCCAGCAACGGATAAGTTTCCCCTCACTTGCAAGCCCGGTACTAATCCCCAGCCGATGAATCCACTGCCAAACGGTGAATTTTCTGTGACTAATAGGGGGGTGGCTGTAGCTGTCGCCTCCAATTCAATGAATAGCTGCGATCGCCGATCTTCTACTTCTAACCGCGTCTGGGTTCCGTTGACTTGCAATTCCATCCCTTCACCTTGCCAATGTACGGGTTCCGGGCTGATTTGACTGGGGTTCCACTCTTGGGAAAAAGTCGTTCCGAAACTGGCAAAAGGGGCGCTCTGGCTACAGTCGAGCCCTTGAAAATCAGTCGGAACTGTCACCATAAAACTGGTTTGAATTTCTCCAGTTCCCGGTCTGGCGATCGCCGTCAGATTCACCAGCACTCTAATCTGAGTATCAGGATCTAATAATACATAATGATACCAATCTTTCCAATCTAGGGGGGCGGTGGGATCCTCGAGAGGGATTCGCAGTTGTTCCACTCGGGCAAGTGTTTGTTCGTCAATGGTCATTTTGGCGCTAGAAATTAACTACAATTGGGCGGTGGATAACTTATCGTTGTAGGGAACCTGGCTCGCTGAGAACGTCTTTAATTGGCGGGGTGGGGGTGGGGGCGGGTGGGGACACGGACGGTGCGCTAGAGGCGATCGCCTCCAATGTCGTAGCTATCCTGGGGGAAACACAACTGAGTCCCAAAACAATCTTGAGAAACCAAGCCTCCCCATCTATTCCTAATTGGTTCACCAAGTCCGCCGCCGAAGTCTGGGAATTAGGGATTGGGGAACCAGCAATATCCCACAACCACTGTTCCCAAAACTTGAGCAAACCCGCCCTAGAAGCCGGAGTCCCCACGGAATTGTGAAAAGCGGTAGCCGTGGCTTGACTGACGGCGATCCAACGGGGGACGGAGGCGGCGGCTAAACTCAAAACCCCATTTTTGCAGAACCGGGTGAGTCGCAATCGCTCTAGTAGCATTCGACCTGGGGGGGTTCTGGCATAGTCGTCCCCTTTTTGGGCGAAAATTAGCAATAATTCTAACACCAACCAACGAGCCGGAAGTAAGTCTAATTCTGGCAATCGCGTCCCTAAATGATACGAGCAACCCGCTATGGTTTGGGGGGGAGAGGTGGCTGGGTTTAATGGCTCAATTTTCTGGGTGGCGATCGCCTCTATATGGGAAGCAATTCGAGGCGACAATGACATCAATCCTAGGAGAAAATAACCCAACCAGCGATCGCTATCTGTTCCCAGTTTAGCCACAAATTCTGTGAAAGGTGCGTCAGAAATCAAATGCTCCGGTGTTGATTTAAATTCTCCGAATCTGACGCACCCTACAAATAATGGGGCGACGATGGGTTTAGCCGTTTCTGGGGCTTCTACGTCGCTGTCTACCAAACTCAACAGCCACCTTTCCCAAATATAAAGCAGGCCTTCCCGGCGATCGCCCTTGAGGACTTGACCGGACATCGATAAAGTTTCCGAAATCCAATCGGGGACTTTTGCCGTAGCCAGCACTGTCGATACAGTTGAGAAAAAAGCGGTTTGTCGCAGTTGCGAGAACAGTTTTACACCCTCCGGGGTGCCGGTGTATTCCTCTCCTTTTTGGCTGATGGCTACTAATAATTCTGCCACCAGCCAGCGAGAAGGAATGCGATCGAGGTCGTTCAATGCCGAAATCAATCCCCAGGCATTTTGGGTGGTTATGTCCTCATACATTGACGGGTTTTGAGCCGCTAATTTTGTTAATGGAAAGCTGATATTAACCGGATATTCTCTAGGCTTTCTCTCGGCAATTTCAGCTTTAACATTTAGGATGATTACCAGAGGTTCCTCAAGTAATCCGGGAAATCTTAGCCAACTTTTAATAACCTGTCCTGGTGGCAGTTCTAAAGGTAGTTTTACCCTCACAGTTTGAGTGGCTTTTCCCGCACCAGAACCTAGATAAATATAGTCAGGTTCCACCGGATTAATGGTGGCGAAAATATCCCCGTTCTCGGCGATCCAATTATCTAAAACTGGTCGCACCAGTAGGGTTTCACCGCTATTATTATGCAGGGACAGTCTCAGCACCAGTTCACCGCCGGGGTGAATTTCAGCTTCGACTGGGGGGGGCATTGCCATCGGGTTTTTATGTTCGATCATCTTGACAATCTCTCTATTTTATGGTAGAATAACTTCCTCAATACCACTTGATTTTATGGTGGGTCAATCCTCCTTAAATGAGCAAGGGGCTATGAATCGTATCATAACCCCCAAAAATGCTATAAATTTCGATAAATCACATAGTTAATTAATTCTTTCAGAAAGCGGCGATCGTGAACCGGGGTCTGCCATTTTTCCCCTGGTCTGAGCGGAGTTTTCGGTTCCATAAAATCCAGACTGTCCAAAATCTGGGCAGCTTTTTGAGCCAAAGATCTAGCCACAGCCCAACCATGTTCGATGCTACCATACTGGCGCATTTTCTCCATGACAAATTCTACCTGTTCCGGGGTCTTTTCCGGTCGGGGGGTGGCGAGAATTTCCAACATTCGGCGGGATTCGACTGGACTACTATGGGCGATCGCATGATTGAGCATCAAAGTTCGTTTTCCCTCATAAATATCTCCGCCAATTTCCTTCCCATAAGCCTTCATATCTCCCACCAAGTTTAATAAATCATCTTGGATCTGAAAAGCAATGCCTAAAATCATGCCAAACCGAGTAACTCCCGCCAAAGGTTCCACCAAATCTTGAGGGTTAGCCGAGGAATTCCCCACAATCAAACCGATGCGACAGGGGGTCATAAAAGAATACCAGCAGGTTTTTTTGACGCACATTTTAAAATAATCGCGATCGCTTAAATTTTGGGTATTTTCTGCCACCCAATCCAATTCCATCGCCTGTCCTTCCACCGATTGACGCGCCATAAACTCAATTTCGTGGAGTACATTCAGAGTTTTGGTTACCCCGATCGCCGATAAATTTTCCAGCAACAAACCAACAGCCAGTACATTGGTTGCATCCCCGACATTAATCGCCCGGGGAATGCCAATATTGTGGTGTAACGTCCCTTTTCCCCGGCGCGACTCTGACCCGTCCTCAATATCATCGTGAATCAGAAACGCATTGTGATACAGTTCCAAAGCCGCCGCCGTCGATAGCGCCACCTGTCCCATGCCACCCATCGCCCGCGCCGCACTAATACACATGGTGGGGCGCAGCATTTTACCTCCCCGAAACGGGTAATCGAGCAACAAATCATATAAGGGTTCGTAGGAACCGATAATTTCCCGCCGCCTACCAATAAATTCCTGAATTTTGGCCCCGATCGCGATTCGGGAGTCTTCTAGTGCTTGGTTAATAATGGTTTTATCAAACTGCGTCGGTTCCGATGTCGGGAGGATCGCCTCCGACACGATATTTAAGTCCGCTTCCAGGTTCGCATCTTCCGGCAGAATCGAACCCCGGTTATTTTTACCGTCGGGAATGCGATCGCCAAGGGTTGCGGATGCCACATCGTTGACTGCAATGGTCGCGGTTTGGGGAGTGCGATCGCCAAGCGGCACCGTAAGGCGCGTAGGGGCGGATGCCACATCGCCATTAGCATTGGAAACCGCGATCGTTTGGGGAACACAGGACTGTAATTCACCAGCCGAGTCCGTTTCCTCAGTCGGAAGAAATGGCACAACAGACTTACCATTCCCACAGCCATTTTCCCCCAATTGAGCGATCGAGGAAGTAGATTTTTCCAACTTATCCGATACCGAGTCACTCTTGACCCCTAAAAACATCAAATTGAGCAGGATTCCCCAAACCGTAAAATACAACAGGATTCCCCAAAAGACTAAATTGGATGGAGGGCTAAGACCGAGCCAATTTAACAGCAATTCAAACATTGATCAAGTACAGCTAGAAGGGCAGCTAGAAGGGCAGATAACCACCATTAAAATCGGATACATTTTGGCATTATTCATCATTGCCTAGTGCTAGACAGGCAAAGAAAGCCAATTGACAATCTTTATAGAGGCTATCCCTAGGGATAGCCACTTATTTACATCAATCAATGACAAAAAGCTCACCCCACCCGGTCACATCAGACAATGTAACCGGGTTTGATGATGGATTTCAACAATGGGAAATTGATACCATCAACGGTAGAATAATTTGTCGTTGGGATTACCTTTATTAGGCAATTCCTAACAGTTGCTTCTGGGCATCATCAAGTTTAGCCCCCGTGAGGTTCGCATTACTGAAGTTAGCCCCAGTGATGTTGGCTCCCCGCAGGTCCGCATTTGTCAGGTTGGCATTGGTGAAGTTAGCCCCAGTCATGTCGGTTCCTTGCAGGTCGGCATTTGTCAGGTCAGCACCACAGAAGTTAGCATAGCCCAGATAGGAATAGCTGAGATTGGCATAGCCCAGATAAGCGTAACAGAAATTCGCGTAAGCCAAGCTAGCCTGGTTTAATTGGGCTCCAATTAGCTTCGCCTGACACAAGTTAGCAAAACTCAGATCCGCTTCGGTGAGGACCGCGTAGCTTAAATCGGCAAAACACAAATTAGCATAGCCCAGATAGGCATAGTTGAGATTGGCATAGCCGAGATAGGCGTGACAGAGATACGCGTAACTCAAGTTAGCCGCGACCAGGTTAGTGGCTCCTAAGTTGGCTGCACACAGGTAGGAAAAGCTCAGATCGATACCACTCAGATTCATTTTGCTCAAGTCTACTTGCGGCAAGTAACTATTCGGAAAATCTCGCTTGCCCATGTCATACGGAAACTTTATCTTTGTGTAGCCTGGGGGTGTGGGGGCGCAGCCACCCTGTGGTGGTTGTATGAAACTAGACCAGTCAACATTCGGCGGGGTCGGTTGTGGCTCCTCTGAACCCCCACTGGGCTGGGTCGGTTTCTCGCCTTCATTTGAACTGCCACTTGGTTTCTCTTCCCACCAGGAGGGGGCTGCATCGCCAATCGAAGGCCATTCTAGCCAGATACCAGCTTTATTGGTCAAACCTAGTTGGCCGGGACGGCAAGACTGGGAGCCTTCTTTGGCTGTGGTTTGCAAGTTCCCAACCGGGTCGGCCATTTCAATGTTAAATACACTCCGGGCTGGGACGGCATTGGCAGGGTTCCCACCAATCACAAAGTGCAGTGTTCCTCTCGCGCCTTTACTCAGATCGATTTGCGTGTCCGGGTCGGTGTAGAAAAACTCCCTCAAATCGGTGTGGTAGACTATCTCTTGGTCGTTCGCAGTTTGGGAATTTCCGTAGACAAAGTACCCTTTGCCATAGGTTTGGTTATTGTTAGTGACTGTCCTGAAGTACACTTTCACCATGATTGAAGTCCTTAATTTTGAAAGGCAATAAAATATCGAAATCGCAGTCTTTGCTGAACTAGACTCGGTGACGTAACAACGCCATCGAAAGTCATCACAAATTAGCCCCCTCTCCCAACTGTCTGGTGGAGCATATTTTGGGGTGTGACCAATCACCGACCTATGCCATGACATGACCGCGCGATCATGATACTGGATAGATCACATTGGCTAATTTTTGAGACTAAAACCCTCTTCCTGGGTTGATTTTCAAGCCCAGTTCAAGCTCTATACTTGATGATGCACCCGATCGCAACTTAGACTAAGTTCTTTGAAACCACCACAGATGGCGTTCAAGCCAGAAACTAGACGCGCACTACTGGCGATCTGCTTCGCTGTCACTGCCCAATGGAAAATCAGTTCAGCGGTTAACCTAAGTTGGCAACCAACATAACAAATTTGCCGTTTTTTGTCAACTAAAATACAATTTTTATTGTGAAGATTTATGAACAGGCAACGAACACTATTTAGAGAGCCTAAATGGGCCATATATAATATATATAATGGTGTCCTCGCCTGGGTCAACACTCCCTAGATCCGTTTATGGTGGCCATGGGACTTTTTCAGCGATCGCTTTCCTAATTTCTCAAGAAGGGGTAACTTTTTCAGCGACCGGAGGCATTCCTATGGTATTGACAGGGCGGCGATCGCCATCTTCCAACCCTGTGGGAGTTGCACAGAAAGAAACCCCGCTTCTCGGTTAACTCTTCAAAAGCAATTCCCTTATTGTTATAATAATCAAAAAGGTAGTCGGAGAAATATAAATGAATACTTCTATTATCGATCGGGTCGTTGAACAACTCAAAGTCATGCCACCGCAAAAGCAATCGCAGGTACTTGAGTTTATTGAGACATTACTCAAAGCTGAAGTTCGAGGGACTCCAGGAAGGCAGTTACTACCTTTTGCTGGTTCAATTCCGTCCGACGATCTTCAGTTAATGAGTGAGGCGATCGCCCAAGACTGCGAGGAAATCAATTTATGAATAATTCGGGACTTTTTGAGCGATCGCTTTCCCAATTTCTAAAGAAGCCGTCGCCGCCGGTGATGGCGCATTACAAACATGAAGCGCACGGGGACTTTCTACAATTAGAAAATCATCCACTAATCCCCCATTAGGCATTAACGCCTGTGCCCGGACTCCCGCATGGGTGGGGATGATATCCTCCGCTTGAATTTCAGGAATTAATCGTTGTAAACTCCGTACAAATGCCGCTTTACTAAAAGACCTGATAATTTCTTCCACCCCATCACTCCAATATTTAGCCGCCAGTTTCCACAGTCCTGGATAAGTCAAAATTTCCATTAACTCACCCAAATCAACATCAGTTTTTTTATAACCCTCTCTTTTGAGGCTTAAAACTGCATTAGGTCCCGCGTGTACCGAACCATCAATCATCCGCGTAAAATGCACCCCTAAAAATGGGAAATTGGGGTTAGGAACTGGATAAATTAAATCCTTGACTAAATATCTTTTTTCCGGGATTAACTCATAGTATTCTCCCCGAAATGGGATGATTTTAGCTGGGGGTTTTACCTGGGTTAATTCTGTGATGCGATCGCTATAAAGACCAGCACAATTAATCACAAAATCCGTCACAAATTCTCCCTGGTTAGTGGCTAATACTAAACCCTGAGAAGTTTCCGTGATTTTATGCACCTTAGTATTTAACCGTAAATCCCCCCCTTTTTCTGCCACTAAATCCGCATATTTGGCGCTCACTTCACTATAGCTAACAATCCCCGTAGACTCAACTTTAATCGCCGCCAAACAACGCACATGAGGCTCAATTTCTGCCACCTCTTCCGGCATAATTTTAGCGACAGGAATTTGATTATCTAAGCCTCGTTGATAGAGATTATCTAACAATGGCAATTCTTCCGGATCCGTGGCTACAATTATTTTACCACAGACATCATATTTAATCCCCTGCTGTTCACAAAAGTTAACCATTGATAAATTCCCCTGGCGGCAGAGAGTCGCCTTGAGGCTACCTGGTTTATAATAAATACCAGAATGGATAACCCCACTATTATTACCAGTTTGGTGAAAAGCCCAAGATTTTTCTTTTTCCAAGATGATAATTTTAGCCTTTGGGTGAGTTAGACTTAATGAATAAGCAGTAGATAGTCCGACAATGCCACCACCAATAATTGCTAAATTGTACATAATTTCGATAATTTCCTGAATTGATTGCGTTGTGCTATAAATATTAAACAGGCACCTTTTCAAACCATCTTAAAATTCATGAATGATCTGATTTGGCTGCTGATTTGCTCCAGTTTAGTATTCCTGATGCAGCCCGGGTTTATGTGTTTGGAGTCGGGGTTAACCCGTTCCAAGAATAGCATTAATGTTGCTATCAAAAATCTAGCTGATTTCGGAATTTCCGTCTGGCTATTTTGGGCGATCGGCTATGGGCTAATGTTTGGCACCTCCCAATTAGGACTTTTCGGTTCTAGTTACTTTGTTTTAGATGTTAGTAACATCCCCAGTGTAGCTGCTTTTTTCCTATTTCAGACTATGTTCTGTAGCACCGCCACCACCATTGTTTCTGGGGCGGTGGCTGAAAGAATGCGATTTACAGCCTATTTAATTGTAGCTGGTTTTACCTCTGGCTTAATCTATCCCATTTTCGGACATTGGGCTTGGAATGGTTTAAATAATGGTGTCAATAATGGTTGGCTAGATCAGTTAGGGTTTATAGACTTTGCTGGCTCCACTGTTGTGCATAGTATCGGGGGATGGGTAGCCCTCGCTGCTTTATTAGTAATTGGACCCCGCGCCGGGCGATTTCCTAAAGGTAAAAGTCCCCGCAAAATTCATGGCTCTAATTTGCCTTTATCGGTGTTAGGAGTGATGCTACTTTGGATAGGTTGGCTGGGGTTTAATGGTGGTAGCGCCTTGGTTTTAAGCAATCAAATTCCCGTGATTATTGTGAATACTATTTTAGCCGGGGTCGCGGGAATGTTGGTGCGTTTATTTATGGCTTGCTGGCGCACAGGTTCCATAGAAATAGAATGTTTAATTAATGGTTCTCTGGCTGGACTGGTGGCAATTACTGCCTCCTGTAACGCTGTGGGAACTTTGCCAGCTATAATCATTGGAGCCTTGGGCGCAATTATTACTATGATGGTATCTACACAATTAGTTAAGTGGCGCATTGATGATGCTGTAGATGCGGTGGCGGTTCATGTGGGGGCGGGAGTTTGGGGAACTTTGGCAGTGGGTTTATTTGCCCGTTTAGATGTGCTAAATACAGGCTTAAATCGCTTTGGTCAAATAGCTGTACAAGTTTTGGGAACAGTTAGCGGCGCTATCTGGGGATTTTTAGTTAGTTTAATTTTGCTTTTAATTATCAATAGATTCTACCCTTTACGGGTTTCAGAAGACGGCGAAAATATCGGACTAAATATTTATGAACATCGGGCTAAGTCGGAAATTTATGAACTGTTTAAGGTTATGGACTTTCAAGCTCAAACTAAGGATTTGAGTTTGCGGGTTCCGGTGGAACCATTTACGGAAGTTGGACAAATTGCCACCCGCTATAATTATGTGATGGATGCCTTGGAAGAAGCGGTGCGAAAAACTGAGGCGATCGTTGAGACTGCTACTGATGCTATTCTTACTTTGACGACATCTTCTCTGGTGGTTTTGACTGCTAATTCTAGTGCTGAAGCTGTTTTTGGTTATAGCAAACAAGATTTGATTGGCATGAAAATTAGTGGATTGATTACGGAAAGTTTTAATTCTAAAATCTGGGATAATTCCTTAATCAATCAATGGTTAAAAAAAACCTTGTCAAGGGGCGATCGGATGGCGGGCTGATGGTTTTAATTTTCCGGTAGAAGTTACCTTAAACCCGGCTCAATTAGGAGCCCGATCATTTATGATTGGCACTTTTCGAGATATTACTGAACGACACCAAGCCCAAGAGTCCCTGGCTTCAGCATATCAAGAAATTAAAATGCTTAATCATCAACTCCATGATGAAAATAAATATCTCAATATGGAGTTGGAAATTACCCGCCGCCTACAACGTTTGCTGTTACCGAGTGAAGCAGAACTTGAGGAAATTAAAAGCCTGGATATTGCGGGTTATATGGAACCTGCTACAGAAATAGGAGGTGATTATTATGATGTTCTCGCCTTTGGCGGCGGGGTGACTATCTGCATGGGAGATGTCACGGGACACGGTTTAGAAAGTGGTATGGTGATGTTAATGGCTCAAACTGCTGTCAGAACTCTACTAGAAGCGGGAGAAACTGATCGAGTTAGATTTTTGGATGTTCTGAATCGAACTATTTACCTAAATGTGTTAAGAATGAACTGTGATAAAAATATGACTCTGGTATTGCTTGATTATCAAGGTGGAGAAATCAGAATCTGCGGTCAACATGAGGAAGCAATTTTAGTTCGTAGTGATGGAAATGTCCAACGAATTCAAACTATTGATCTGGGTTTCCCGATTGGATTGGTTGATGATATCTCGGAGTTTATTAGCCATTATACTACCTATTTAAATGCTGAGGATGTGGTGATTTTATATACTGATGGTATTACTGAGGCAGAAAATGCAGATGGGCTTCACTATGGAGTTGACCGACTCTGTGCCGTGGCTGCCAAAAATCGTGATCTGACTGCTGCTGAAATTCGACAGTCTATTATTCATGATGTTATGGAATACATCGGTAATCATCAGGTTTATGATGATATGACTATCTTAGTGTGTAAACAGCGCTAATTTCTAAATTATTAATAATCACCATAAGCAAATATACTGCTTACCTTCGACACCAGAAGCCCCCAACTACCCCCAGCCAAGCTGTCTATTTCTTGGGAGAGAGATAGATGGATGAAAGTAAAATTGTGTGGTATTATAACTACATGGTTAAGTAATAGGTGATCTATGTTAAGGGCTTTGTCAAAATTCGTTTTAGGGCTACTGGTGGCAGTTTTCCTTCTGGGTAGCTATAGGACGACTCCAGTATATGCTGGGGTGGTTCCCGAAGAATTGGCTAAAGCAGTTGAGGCGATCGAAAATCTGGATGGGTTGCGTAGGGGTTTAGCTTCGACGCTAGAAGGACAAACCACAGAACCGACCGGACAAACTTTTAAAGAAGTTTGTAAACCGGTGGGAATGCAAGCAAAACAACTCAGCGAAGATAATGGATGGCAGGTTAAACAAATTGCTAATAAATATCGCAACCCGGCTCACGCTCCTGATAATTTACACGCTAAAATGGCGTTAGCACAATTTGAACAAAACCGGGAATTGATGGGATTTTGGGAACCAGAAACTATTGATGGTAACTCTGGTTTCCGTTACTATCGCCGGATTAATGTTGAGGCTACTTGTTTGGCTTGTCATGGTTCCCAAAATAGCCGCCCTCAGTTTGTGAAAGATAAATACCCTCAAGATTTGGCTTTTGATTTTAAGGAAGGGGATTTGCGGGGAATGTATGCGGTGTTTATCCCAGAAATTCAAGCTGCTTTAGAGGCAAAATAATGTTAATTAATGTCAGAAAAAATGTCAGAAAATTGGTGTCGATTTTGTTGCTAATTATTCTGCCTTTGCTGTTGGTTATGGTTCCGCCTCAACCAGCGATCGCCTTAATTCAACAACAGGAGGAGGCCCCCGGACAGATACTTTATAAATCTCGCCATAGTTTGAGAGATAATCAAGGTAATTCTTGGCAGGTGGTTCTGTTTAAGCGGATCAAAAATGGGGAGGTCAAGGATGTGAATTTGCGCTTGGTGGGGTTTCCGGGGTCGGTAACATTTAATCATCCTGAACCGTTGCAAATTGTGGTCGGTAATGGTACAATTATCGAGGCGGTAGATGAGTTTGGCGAAAAAGCACCCGGCCCGAATGTTGGACAATACAATTTAACGGATGTTTTGCCCAAAATTTCCCCAGCCGATGAAATCGAGCTTTACTTGTCGATCGCTGAAACAAAATGTGCGATCGCTATCCCGTCTCCAGTAGTTCTGGAATGGAAGGCGATCGATAATCCTGGTTAATAATTTCTTAGGGTGGAGAAAAATAATTGTCTCCACTCTATCCCTGATTATGGTTGACTGGGTGCATCTAAAAACGGTGGAATAGGACAGTTAAGAGAAATCACGATCGCCCTTAGTAACTCGGCTTGGTCTAAGGTGACATTGTGATCAGCCAGGACAGTATAGGCGCAAGCATCAACTACCGCCTGTTTAAGTTTGGGGGCGGCGAGTTCCAGACGTTTGAGGCTTTCACCAACTTGAGTTAAACTATATTCACCGGGCGCGGTGGGTAAAGTTTCCCCAGAATTTTTAGGTAGGCGCAATAGTCCGGCTTGAAAAGCGATATCAACCGCTCCCGGAGAGTCTTGGCCGACGCGAGCCAAAGCTGATAAAACAGTAACACAATCAGACCAAATCTGTTTAATGTCAGTAAACTTAACTTTAGATTCCGGTTGTGTACTCGGAAAGTAGTTAGTCAACCGTTGACGCAACACAACAAAAATCGCATACTCGGACAGACTCAGATGATTGTCAGCCTTAATCAAAACCCTGGCTTGTTTCAGCAGTTGGGTACATTGGCTAACACTTCCACCACGTAAAGCAGGTATGGCTAAATCAATCAACGGTAGACGAGTCCGCGCGTTCAAACTCTCCAGGTAGGGACTGAGGTTTTCGATCATTTCCAACACTGGCGGCGGGGAGGACTCTCGCAAGGAAGACATTTGGCGATCGCGCACTTCTGGGTCTGTATGCAACAATAAACTATAGATAATGGCGATCGCTCCATTTACATCACGGGTAGCCATGCGTACAGGTTCGGGAATATCCGCCAAAAACCCCCGCACATTATCAAGATGTTTGGGGTTGGTAGTCCCCACTCCGGCGACTACCCTATCCGGTGAAACTGACAACGACTCCGGTTGAGGCTGTGGTTGAGGTGATGAACCCGCAAACCCCGCCACCATTTCATTACCGGAAGCTATAGACGACATAGAGGGATTATTTCCGGTTTCTTCCACCGACCAAGTGCGACCGGCGAAACCTTCCAAACGCTTAACCCTTTCTTTCACAGGGGGATGAGTTGCAAAGATTTGTCCGAAACTCTCAAAAATCCCTGTAAACGCCTCCCCAAAAAACAGGTGACTAGCTTCTTCAGCCCTAGGATTTCTTACCTTAGAACCAGATTTATAACCCGCAATCTTTTGTAGTGCGCCACTAATACCGTCAGGGTTGCGGGTAAACTGAACTGCAGAAGCATCCGCTAAAAACTCCCGTTGGCGAGAAACGGCACTTTTGATTAACCTTCCGCAAAAAAAGCCGACCCCGCCAATAACTACCATTCCTAAACCAATAATCAATCCCGAATCTTTGCCCTTTGACGACGATTTGCCACTACCTCCCCCTAAAAAACTACCCCTTAACATTACCCGACCTATAAGATAAATGAAAATCAAACCCTGAATTACTCCGATTAGTCGCAGATTTAGGCGCATATCTCCATTGAGAATATGGCTAAATTCATGGGCGATTACTCCTTGTAACTCATCGCGATCGAGTTGTTCTAAACAGCCTCGCGTTACCCCAATTACTGCGTCATTGGGAGTAAATCCCGCCGCGAAAGCATTGATTCCCTGTTCTTCCCCCAAAACATACACTTCGGGAACGGAAATTCCAGAGGCGATCGCCATTTCCTCGACAATATTAAGTAGTCGTTTCTCCAGTTCATCCCCGGTCATGCGATCGACTAATGTTCCCCCCAAATCCTCAGCGACTACCTTACCTCCCCCCCGTAATTGAATAGATTTCTGGACACTTCCCGCACCGACAGTGCCGATAACTCCCAAGGCGACTAACAACAACAGTTCTGGTTGCCATACTAATCTATCAAATTGTGCAAATACCACCACCCCATATAATAGGATAATCATCACAATCACAGCCACCACAAACAAACCCAGCAAATAAACCGTGTTTTGTCTGGCTTGGTCTTGATGCTCAAAGAAATTCATAATTAGAAGGAAACGTTAGGAACTTCTTTCACCTCTGGGGATGATTCTTCTAGTAATTGAGCTTCTTGGAAATTGAAGCTACTAGCCACCAAATTACTCGGAAATACATCCTTTTTGGTATTGTAAACAGTTACGGCATCGTTAAAAGCCTGTCGCGCAAAAGCAATCTTATTTTCAGTAGAGCGCAACTCTTCCATGAGTTGATCCATGGATTTATCAGCCTTTAAATCGGGGTAGGCTTCCGACAGAGCAAATAACCTTCCTAATGTACCCGTTAAAGCGGCTTCCGCCTGTCCTAATTCTTGCATAGCTTGGGGGTCGCCAGGGTTCGAGGCTGCTTGATTCGTGGCGGTAACAGCAGCATTGCGAGCGGCAATAACTGCTTCTAAGGTTCCCCTTTCATGAGCCATATAACCCTTGACTGTTTCGACCAAATTCGGGATTAAATCATGGCGGCGTTTGAGTTGAACATCAATCTGAGCATAGGCATTTTGATAGCGTCTGCGTAGGCGTGCTAGGCTATTATATGCCTGGACACCTACAATAGCCACCAGGATGACCACAACAATACCGATGACAAGCAAAACGGCGAAAATTCCAGCAAGTATCTCCACAGTCTAGGATCTCCTTGGTGTGTGTCTGCATGGTTCGCGGATTTGACGCGGGTTATACTCGGTGTATCAAGCTGGATTAGTTTAATTATGTTTTCCCAACCTAAAAGAAGTAACCCGGCTATGGGGCGCATTATAACATAATCAAATCTGGCTAACCACAAATTGTTACACTTTTTAACTTAACCCGCACTCCCACCCCGGACAAAATAGAAACTGGCTACTTGGCTTCGCCACTGTACTCGAGGTGTGGTTAGAATCTACTCGAGATTAATTATAGGTCAAGTTGACTATGAATCCTGCTTTGACGAACTTTGGCGATCGCATGTCTCGTTTAACGGGAGTGCGAGCCATTATGAAAGATATTATCGAAACCTTGCGCTCTGGTAAAGGTCAAGAATTCATTAATTTAAGCGCCGGAAACCCGGTCATCTTACCAGAAGTCGAACAACTTTGGCGCGAATGTACCGAGCAACTCCTATCTAGTCCCGAATATGGTGAGGTAGTCTGTCGCTACGGTTCGAGCCAAGGATACCAACCTTTTATTGATGTCATTGTGGAAGATTTTAACTCTCGCTATGGGTTAAATTTAAGCGATCGCAATATCCTAGTCACTCCCGGAAGTCAATCAATTTACTTTTACGCCGCCAACGCCTTCGGAGGTTATAACAGCCAAGGACAGCTCAAAAAAATTGTCCTTCCCCTCAGTCCAGACTATACGGGTTACGGCGGCGTTAGTCTTATTCCCGAGGCGGTTTTTGCTTATCAACCCACCCTCGACATAGACGAAAATTCCCATCGGTTTAAATATCGACCCGATTTTAATCAACTCTCCATTAATGAGGATACAGGCTGCGTTATTTTTTCCCGTCCCTGTAATCCCAGCGGCAATATTCTCACCTCAGAAGAAGTGCAAAAAATCGCCGATTTAGCATCCCCTTATGATGTGCCAGTATTCGTAGATTCCGCCTATGCTCCCCCGTTCCCGGCTTTGAATTTTACGGACATGGCTCCGGTTTTTGCTGATAATATTATTCACTGTATCAGCTTGTCTAAAGCCGGATTACCCGGAGAGCGTTTAGGTGTGGCTATTGGTAATGAAGATGTGATTAAAGTTTTGGAAGCCTTCCAAACTAACGCCTGTATTCACTCCCCCCGCTACGGACAAGCTATAGCAGCTAGAGCGATTGGATCGGGAGCTTTGTCTGATATTTCGGTTGAGGTAATTCGTCCCTACTACAGCAATAAATTTAATATCTTAGAAGCTACTTTAAATGATGCGATGTCTACGGATTTACCCTGGTTTTTGCATCGCGGAGAAGGGGCAATTTTTGCCTGGCTGTGGTTTAAGGATTTACCAATCACAGACTTAGAACTATATCAGGAGCTGAAAAAGGTGGGTATTATCGTGGTTCCTGGTAATTCATTTTTCCCAGGATTACAACAAGAATGGTCTCACAAAAATCAATGTATTCGCATTAGTCTAACTGCTACTGATGAGGAGATTGTGGAAGGGATGAAGCGTCTAGCTCAGGTGGTCGAAATGGTTTATAGACAGGCTATGGTAGAAGTTTAAGTGCTAATTAAGGCTGTATAATTACTAGAGTTTATCGGGGTTCAAAATCTCTGGAATTCTGAACCCCCGTAAATGCTCGATCGCATTTATTCGCACCTGGACGGGAAGGCGATCGCTTCTTAGTCAACTTAACGGTAATTCAGAATCGATCGCCACCCGATGAGCATTAATGTAGAATGAATCAGGGATAATCTCAAATCTCGCTCAGAGCCAATATGGGGTCGGAGGGACACATGGATGAATTGAAGTATCTAGCTACTTGGGTTCGGGAACAACACGCACGGGAGTATATTCTCACTTGGTTACTCAATCAACCGGGGATCTGGTGGTCAAATGGTGATGTTTACCAAGCGGCTATACAAAAATCTGGTTCTCGTCTGAAAGAGTATGTAAAAAATAGTAAACAAGAGGGTTTATTCCAGGGGATTGCTGATAAAATCAGGAGCGATGAGGCTTGGGATGCGATCGCCCTAAGTTTAGCTCGCCTCATTGCTACCTATCAGGAAGAGCTGGTTAAACTCCAAGAACAAAATCGGTTAGATATCAGTAAAGTCTCGGAAATATCCCCAAAGTTCAACCCCGAAATAGATGATATCTGGTCTGCTAATCTTCAGGAGCCCCTACCAGACCCGAACTCTGACGCTTTAACAGGTCTGTAATTAGTCTATTATCGATTATTGATTATCGATTGATTCGGGTTGAATAATCAAATGAGTGGGAGCATGGGTGCGGATAAAATCGGTCATCAGATCCCGTTCTTCAATAGTAGGAGTAGCCAAACAGCCAGCGGTTCCGGTTTCTTCATTATCCTTAAAAACGGAAGGATCATAATGAACCCCAAACCCACCGCGATCGGTTTCAAAGGTGGGAGTTACTGCTGACCAAACCCCGCCAAATTCGCCGCCAGCATATTCTACGGAACCTGGTATATCAAAAGTATAAACCCCAAAAGGAATGGGTGTTTGAGAGCCAGGCTGGTCTGATGGTGTTTGCTGACCGATACGACCAGAGATACAGCGGACTGTATTAACTAACCATCCCCCAGCATCAAATAACTCGGTGTGATAGACCTTGAGACCACCGGCGATGGTCTGTTGTGTTTGAGTGGCGACAATTTTCGGTCCGGGAATAGTATTAGCGAGATGATCATCAGTTTCAGTTGTGGGGTTATGAACAGTTAAAAACTCTCGCGACACCCAGCGATCGCCACCAATAGGAACCCAAGTCAACCCCCCTTGAGGAACAGGAGTTCCGATCACTTCGACAACAGTTCCGGGTTCAACAGTATCAATAACGGGACCATAGGGACTAGAGCGGACATTGAGGACATCACCACTGGTAGTAACGATCGCTTGCTGTATCATAATTTCGAGTTGTTTGGGTGTAGACTGGTGTTGATTATCAGGGCGATCGCCAAGATCATAAACACAGAAAGCGATCGCCGTGGCAAGTTATGATGGAGTTTGTTGCAACTCTGGTCTTTCTTCCGCCACAATAGCCCCTTCTACCGGACAGACCTGTAGACAAATCCCGCAATCAATACAAGTATCGAAATCAATCCAATACCAATCAGTCCCCTTAGTATTCTTACCAGGACCGGGATGGATACAAGCCACCGGACAAGCGCCAACACAATCAGCGACCCCTTCGCAGACATCAGTAACAATAGTATGAGCCATAATAAATTCCCCTTTGATAACGCACTGACAAACTAGCCGTTTATACCTAGTCTCAGCCTAACTCAAAAACCGATATCATCATCATCAAAATCATCACCAAAACCCTCCGACACATTTGGCGGTTGAGTAGGGATAGAAGCAAGAATCGCATCAATCACCCGACCCACGGGCAAAATTTGCATTCCCAAATCCTCTGGTTTTTGTCCCTTGGGTACAATAGCGCGTTTAAAACCCAACTTAGCCGCCTCCCGCAATCTTAACTCTAATTGTGAAACCGGGCGCACCTGTCCGCCTAATCCGACTTCCCCGATTAAAATGGTGCGAGGATCAACAAGGCGATCGCGGAAACTAGCGACAATGGCGATCGCCACCCCCAAATCCGCCGCCGGTTCATCCACCTTTAACCCTCCCACAGAAGCCACAATCGCATCTAACTTAGAAAGAGGGATACCAACGCGCTTTTCCAGAACCGCCAAAATCTGCATCAAACGGCTACTATCAACCCCCGTAGTCGTCCGTCGCGCCGACCCATAACTAGCAGGACTCACCAAAGCCTGGATCTCGACCACAATAGGTCTAGTTCCCTCCATAGAGACAATAGTGGCAGTTCCCGGCGAGCAATCATCGCGATTTCCCAAAAACAATTCCGACGGGTTAGAAACCTCTTGTAAGCCGTGGGAAACCATCTCAAACACGCCAATTTCATGGGTAGCGCCAAATCGATTTTTCATCGATCGCAATAGACGGTGAGACGCAAAGCGATCGCCCTCAAAATACAATACCGTATCAACCAAATGTTCCAAAACCCTCGGACCCGCCAGGCTGCCATCCTTAGTCACATGACCCACAATCAACAAAGTAATATTTTCCCGCTTCGCCACCTGCATCAAAGCCGAGGTACATTCCCGCACCTGAGCCACAGAACCCGGAGCCGATGTTAGACTAGCAAAATAAACAGTTTGAATACTATCGATGATCGCCAGGGTGGGTTTCAGAGATTCCAACTCCCGCAGGATGACCTCTAAATCCGTCTCTGGGAGCAAAAATAAATCCTGCTCTTCCTCACTATTCTGGCTATTCTGGCTATTTTGACCATTTTCCGACTCTGGGGATAATTCCGGTGGCGACTCAGCCGAAGATAAATTACCATTTCCTGTAGCGAGGGATGTCTGGTCAAGGCGTTGGTTTCGTAACTGTTGGGTAAACGGGTCAACATTAGTAACTTCCACAGCATCTGAACTATGGTGGTTATTTACTTGTGCATGATTGTCAGTCTGTAAGTCATCATCACCATCACCATCATCATCAGCCACATTAGCCACTGATTGAGCATTCCATAAACGCTGCGATCGCAATTTTACCTGTTGTCCAGATTCTTCCGCCGACACATACAGCACCATGGCATGATGGGATAAACTATTAGCCACCTGTAGCAGTAAAGTAGACTTACCAATACCAGGTTCACCGCCAATCAACACCAACGACCCCGGAACAATGCCACCCCCCAACACCCGATCCAACTCTCCATATCCAGAAGGGATGCGCGATTGAGTCTGATCAGAAATCTGGGACAGCCTAAATGATAACCTCGGTTGTCCCAGGTTCGGCTTATGTTCCCCATCCTCAGTTAAGCCAGATCCCAACTCGCTCCAGCTAAACCGCTGTAGAGACGGCGTAGGCGATGGTTCAACCACCTGTTCTACAAGAGAATTCCAGGCTTGACAATTGGAACAGCGACCAAAGTATTGGGAGAACTCGGCCCCGCATTCACGACAAACATATAATGTTCGAGGCTTGGGCATTGTTTAAAATAGTGGCTGTACAATGCTTATTGTATATGCAAACAATGGGATCAACACGCGCTATATCCGACCCGCACAATAGAGGCGATCGCACCTACAGTTAAACTATATGAAACCAAGTCTAGTCTTATAGAGGGAGTATTGAGGTCAATTGGAAAACCATAAGGAAAGAATTTTAGTTGTCGATGACGAGGCCAGTATCCGCCGGATTTTGGAAACTCGCCTTTCCATGATCGGTTACGATGTAGTAACTGCCGCCGACGGGGAGGAGGCTTTAGAAACCTTCCGCCTGACAGAACCTGACCTCGTGGTTTTGGATGTGATGATGCCTAAACTAGATGGCTACGGAGTTTGTCAGGAATTAAGGAAGGAGTCTGACATCCCCATTATTATGCTCACCGCCTTGGGGGATGTCGCCGATCGCATCACCGGGTTAGAATTAGGCGCTGATGATTATGTCGTCAAACCCTTTTCACCCAAGGAACTAGAGGCCCGTATCCGTTCCGTCCTGCGCCGCATTGATAAAAATGGCGCTTCTGGAATTCCCAGTTCTGGAGTTATCCAAATTGCCAGTATTAGGATTGACACCAACAAGCGACAGGTTTACAAAGGTGATGAACGCATCCGCTTAACCGGGATGGAGTTTAGCCTATTGGAACTCTTGGTCAGTCGGTCAGGAGAACCCTTTTCCCGATCCGAAATTCTCCAGGAAGTTTGGGGATATACTCCCGAACGCCATGTTGATACTCGCGTCGTCGATGTGCATATTTCCCGGCTCAGAGCTAAGTTAGAAGATGATCCTAGCAACCCAGAACTGATTTTGACCGCTCGCGGTACTGGCTATTTATTCCAGCGCATTATTGATCCTTCAGAAGTGGGTTGATCGGATCTCAGTTGTCCTTTAGAGCTTCTCATAAATGGCTCAAATAAATTCTAACCGAGTTCTGCGACTTTTGCCCCTGGTGGTGGGGGGTTTAGGGGGGGTGCTATTGCTCGTCAATCGTTTAGAAACCCCCCAGATTTTGGACTCTCAAGCCCGCTCGGATGCCTTGGGAGTCATATTAAGCGCTTTGTTGATTTTGACCGGCTTACTGTGGCAGCAAATTCAACCTATCCCACCGGAGGCTGTGGAGTTGGAGGGTCGCCAAGGTTTTGAACTCAAGCCGGATTTGCCCGATCCGGTCAAAACTGAACTGGCTTGGGCCTCTCTGATGCTGTTAACTAATACTGTCACCCGATCGCTTTTGGTGGTTTGGGATGCTCAGGTGTTACTCCGACGCGGCGTTTTGGGGGTTAATTCTCAGGTGCAACCCGGACCTATTGTTAAACGGGTTCTCGATACCCACAAACCGGTTTACTTGGTCAATTTGGCCTTGTATCCCGGAAGGGTCGAGTTTGACTATTTACCTCCTAACACTCAGGGTGTCATCTGCCAACCTATGGGCGATCGCGGTGTCTTGATTTTGGGGGCGAATACTCCCCGCAGCTATACCAAACAAGATGAAGTTTGGATTGAGGGAATTGCGGATAAATTGGCTGATACTTTGGATCGCTTTGGTGGGTCCGATGCCACCAAAATTACAACTTAGAAATGGGGTAGACAATGTTATTTTTATACTGGGTATTGGTGCTGGTAATGCTCCTGGGGGTCATCGGAGCCGTCGTTCCGGGGCTGCCTGGGTCGGGTCTGATTGTTACCGCTATTTTGATTTGGGCTATCTTTGCTGGTTTTTCCGGTATGGGCTGGCCTATTGGTGTGGCGATCGCTGTCCTGCTTTTAAGTGTCGGTGTTGAATTCCTCAGTGCTTATCTGGGTGCTAAAAAAGCTGGCGCTAGTAAATGGGGACAAATTGGCGCAATCATTGGCTTATTATTGGGGTTCTTTGGTCTCTTACCAGCTTTGCCTTTTGGCGGACCCTTATTAGGGCTGTTAATCGGTCCTTTGGTGGGCGCTTTTGTCGGAGAATTTCTCTATCGTCGGGATTTAGTCTTAGGTCTGCGGGTGCGCTCCGCAGTTAAGGCGGCGATCGGGATTTTTGTCGGGACCGTCCTCGGTAATTTACTTCAAGGGGTTTTAGCTTTCGCCTCCGTAATAGTTTTCCTGACCAGCACCTGGCCCTATTGAAAAAGAAGACGTAGTTAGCGATCGCTTTATAGATTCAGGGGTGAATATCTATGGACCTTGTGTTTGAGTCCACTGATGAGTTTAATCAGGACTTAGCTAAATTTACCCAGGAAGAACAATTAATTATCCTCAAGGAACTTGAACATTGGCTTCCCTTATTATTAACTAACTCTAGTCTGCGGAGTAGACGACTTCATCAGTTTTGTCAATTTCATCTCAAAGATAACTACCGTTCTTCCCTATACTCATTTATTGTTAACTACTACCTGCGCGTAATTCTCACCATTGACGAAGACCCCCTATTTAATCGCCTGTCAATCACCCTATTTAAAGCCATAGAAAGCCGTCATGCTGCTACAGCTTATCGACAGGTCGGCAACTCCATCTATGAAAAAATAATTGACCATAAGGATAGTTATTGATGTTATCACCATTTCCCCCATTAATTGACGAGCGCGGTATTATTCGCCAAGCTATGGCAGTTTTTTCCGAACCTCAGCAACTGAAATTTTTGGCGGCGATCGCCGAGTTACAAAATCCCCAATCCTATCAAAATCAATACTTTCCCATTAGTCGCCTCAAACGATTAAAGGGAACTCAAGCTCATATTTATACCGTAGATATTGACCCTACCTCAAAATGGATGTTTTACATTGAATATCAAAATGGTAATATCTATTTGAGGGAACTTTATAAACCTACCAATAATCACGCCAAAACCAGCTTAGATATTATTGCAGAAGTTAATGATTTCTGACATCTAATCATCAGCCGAGACCAGCCGAGACTGGTCTCTACAGTAGCCTTTTAGGAATTATGATAACTAACTTGTTGGCGTTGCAGATGATACATATGGTTAAAGAGTTGCCAACAATATTCCTGAGTTAAACCACAGGTAACAGCACCCCGTAAAACCACATTAAAATACCAATCATTCGGGGCTAATTCTTGGGCGAGTTTATTAATTACCATATAAGTCCGCACATTTTGATAATCCTTACCCAGAGAATGTACCTCAATCATTTCTGGGCGATATCCGCCAATATGAACCTGTTTATCCGGGTCAATTCTTACTTCTTCCCGTTCATCAAGGCGATCGCTTAAACGCCAAGGAAGTCGATATAACACCCCTTCCACAGAAGAATTAGCATCTTTAACTATATCCAAAGCCCCACAATTGCGCCGCCGGGAATGCCGATAAAACCCCAACCGATAACCCTGTAGAGTAGCAGGTCCGATCACATAGGAATGAGTAGGTTCACTTAGAGTCCGCTGCAAATCCACCGGACACATACAAGAACCGTAGGCGAAATAATAAAAACTCGGTTCAGCATGAGAAGTTGAGATGAATTTTTCGTCCCACTGAATGGGATCTATAGATTGAATCGTATCTGTGTCAGAGTTCAATGTTACTTCCTCCTGTCCTAGGTGACACCCCCATATTTTAGCAAAATGCACCCAAGTTCATGTATCACAAATAACTATTTTTCAGCCGCCATATACTAGATCATAGTGATTTTGCTATATCCTTAATACTGTAGTTAATTATTCCCAGGAGCTAAAACTATGCAGGAGATTGAGGAAAAGAGTTCCCGGAGTGAATTGCGGGCAATTGTCAGGGAACAATTGCGACTGTTATTAGAAGAGCGCAACTGGGAAGGTGCTAAAACTCTATTATTGCCAGTGCAGCCTGTCGATATTGCTGAAGCCATAGATGGGTTGCCCAAAGCCATGCAATTGACTGCTTTTCGTTTACTTTCTAAAGCAGAAGCCGTAGAAGTTTATGAACACCTTTCTACAGATATTCAACAGTCTTTAATTGAGGAGTTTAGAGATTCCGAATTATTAGAGATTGTCAATAGTATGGCTCCCGACGATCGCGCCGGTTTATTTGATGAATTACCCCCTCGGTTAGTGCGGCGGGTTCTCGCCCAACTTTCACCCGAAGAACGTCAAGCCACCTCTCAGTTATTAGGTTATCAGGCGGGAACAGCCGGCCGTCTCATGACCCCTGAATATATCGCTTTGAGGTACAATTTAACCATTAAAGAGGCATCCGATCGCATTAGACAATTAGCACGCGATCGTGAAGTGAGTTATTATGTCTATGTAGTTGATGAACAACGGCGGTTAATGGGAGTCGCTTCTCTGCGGGATTTATTATTAGCTGACCTTGAGCAATTCCTAGGTGATATCATTAATCCCGATGTGGTTTTTGCCCAAACAGATACAGACCAGGAAGAAGTCGCCCGTTCCATTCAACGTTATGATTTAGTTGCTTTACCTGTGGTCGATCGCGATCATACCTTAGTCGGAGTCGTAACCGTAGATGATGCGATCGATATTTTGCAAAAGGAAGCCACCGAAGATATTTATATTATGGGTGCCGTCAGGTCCGAGGGGGAAAGCTATTTTCAATCCAATTTAGCCACCATTACCCGTAAACGTATCCCCTGGCTATTTATTTTGTTAATCACCAACACCCTAACTATTTTTGTGATGAGCAATTTTGAAGCCGTCCTTGATGAAGTCGTCGCCTTAGCCTTTTTTACCCCTCTGTTAATTGATGCTGGCGGTAATGTCGGTGCCCAGTCTTCAACCGTCGTCATTCGCGGGTTAAGTACCGAAGAATTGAAATATAAAAAACCCCTTTGGGTGATTATGCGCGAGTCCATGACTGGCGGACTTTTGGGCATTTTATTAGGGGTAGTAGTAATTGGGATGGTGTTTGTCTTTTTAGGACAAGTTGAAATCGGTTTAACCGTGGGGATTAGTTTACTGTGTATTACTATTATTGCCGCCACCGCCGGGGCGGGATTACCCTTTCTGTTTCATTCCTTTGGGTTAGATCCCGCCTTGATGTCCTCTCCTTTTATTACTACCATTGTCGATATTTTGGGGATCTGGATTTATTTAAGTACCGCCAAATTACTCCTCGGTCTTTAGGTCATCCAAAAATCGCCAAACTTCCTGTAAAAGTGCATCCAAACCAATGCGGGCTACAGCCGAAATTAGGAAGACTTTAACCCCGGCGATCGCCTCAAGTTGAGATGCGATCGCCTTAGTTCTTTCCTCCGAGTCGCCCGCCGCATCAATTTTATTAATAGCCAGAATTTGCCGCCGCCTTTCCAAACCCCGCCCATAGGCATTTAACTCCTGTTGAATAATTTGATAATTAGCGATCGGGTCAGTATCGGTAATATCAATCATGTGTAGGACAATGCGGGTTCTTTCGATATGGCGCAGAAACTCATGGCCCAGTCCAGTGCCTCGGTGTGCCCCTTCAATCAATCCCGGAATATCCGCAAATACCGTCCCATCTCCCGTTGGTTTACGCACTACTCCCAGGTTAGGAATTAACGTAGTAAAAGGATAATCCGCCACCTTGGGACGAGCTGAAGATAGTGCCGAAATCAGAGTTGATTTTCCCGCATTCGGTAAACCAATAATCCCCACTTCTGCCAACAACTTTAACTCTAGTCGTAGTCGCCGACTTTCTCCTGGTAGTCCCGGTAAAGCATAATCAGGGGCGCGGTTTTGGTTACTGAGAAAATGAGTATTTCCCAAACCGCCTTTACCCCCAGCCGCCACGCAAAATTGCTGATTAGGGGTGACTAAATCCACCATCACCTCTGAGGTATTCGCATCATAGACCACGGTACCACAGGGGACTTCGATAATGCGATCGCTTCCCGATGCCCCCGTTTGATTTTTCGGTCCTCCTCGTTTGCCATCATCAGCCTTAAAGCGACGGTTATACTGGAAGTCCAGGAGAGTTTGCAGGTCTTCCACAGCTTTGAGGATCACAGAACCCCCTCGGCCCCCATTGCCTCCCGCCGGACCCCCAGCCGGAACGTATTTTTCCCGGCGAAAGGCAACTATGCCATCTCCCCCTTTTCCCGCCTCTACTTCAATTTCAGTGCGATCAATAAACTGCATCGATTTAAATCAGCCCATTTTTAAGGCCGTTGAAGGTAATAATAAGTCGCCATAGGTGCGACTGTGGCAATTACTAGGACTACCACAACTAAGATCGTCGCACTTTTGTCGTCCGTTTCTTCAGCGGATTTAAATGTACTGGCCACTTGCAGATTTTCCTGGAGTTTAGGCGCGCCCGGATCTCCTTGTCCTGAAAGGACTTTGACTATACGATCTGTCGCCGCCAGGAAGGCTTCATTATACTTCTCACCTTCTCGCAGGGGAATCTGTAGGGTTTCGTTGGCTACACTATCAGCGATCGCACCACTTAGCAACGGTTTTACATTGTCTCCCGTATGGATGGCGCTATTATTGGTTTGGGTATCCACCATCAACAGAGTTTGATTAGCCGCCTCTTCTGCGGTGGGAAACCATTTCTCAAACAACTGATCAGTAAAACTTTGGGCTGTTTCTCCGTAGTCCAGGCGGCGGATCGTCACTAACCGCACCTCATACCCTGTCTGGTCCGCTAGTTTCTCCAGGCTTTGGTTAATTCTGCCTTCCGTAGCGCGACTGAGAATGTCCTCATCATCAATAATCCAAGTGCGATCGCCAGTTTTCAAGTCTGGCATTTGATAAACTCCTGTAGCCATAGCTGGCGCAGTGGACAATAGCAAGACCATGACTATTGCTATCATTCCCGCCAACAAATGCCACCATTTTGACATCACGTTAAGCTGTTGATTCATGCTGCCATAGTAATTTCTGTATCATTAGACCCCACTTTATCGCAAATTTTGCATTAGCGATCGCTATACTTTCACATTAGTTAATCTTACCTATAACCCCTCATCGTCACCACATGATCACCCCGAAACCACCCTCCAACTCTCAGATTTCAGATCGAGCCGTCAGTGAACCCTTCCGTATATATTGTTTAAAGACAGGACATAAAGCGAAGGCCATTGTACCATTTTCGATAGTTTTTAGCAAGCATCGTCTCTGCAAAGATTGTAAACCTTTGATGATCTCGGTGGAGGATAGGGATAATTTTTCGTTTAACTGCGATCGCGACAGGGGACGGTCAACTTGGCTTAACTCTAAGGCGATCGCTTTTTCCCTGGAAGATAATCGCTCGAAAACTTCTCCTAATTGACTACTCATTAATTCCGTGATTACCGGGGTTTCTTCTGCCAAAAACTCCGAGACTTTACCGCAAAACATATTCCTAATTAAATAGCAAATATCTTCCAAATAGACTGGATTTCCTTCGTATATTTCGATTAAATTTGACCAGCTTTCTCGGTCTGATAATTGCAGACTCTCTAAAATGTCTACACTATTTAAGCCGGATAAAGTTAAGGATTTGATAGGATATAGGTCATTATTGAGGGATAATCACATTTCTTGGGATTGTTCTTGGCTGATTACAATAATGCTGCTTTTATGTTCAATTTGTGTGATCGTTCTCAAAAATTGGCTATAGTTTTTATATTGGGTTTGGTATTGTCCCGCCAACTTGCCGCTGATAAATAGTTCTTGTAAATCATCGAATATCAGCAAACATTTTTGTTGCATTAACAGATTAATCAGGTCATGGATTTGATAATCTTTGGGGCTGGATTCCTTATTGAATTTGGTTAAAATATCATTGCCAATAGTGGTTAAATGTGGTGATAGTTTTAGATTTTTCCAACTCACCACCTCAAAACTATCTTTATGGCGATCGACTAATTTTTTGACTAGGGTGCTTTTGCCAATTCCCGCTATTCCCACCACTGAGATTAAGGGTATACTTTCATCAATTAACCAACGGGATAGGGTATCTATTTCGTCATTGCGATCGCAAAATTTCCAGATTTTAGGTGCCATGGTTAAATCATGGCATATTTTTTGGGGCGGCGGTAGTTGGGGAGTAGCGATCGCTTGTTCTTCCTGTTCAGAATTGCCATTCGGATAATAAGGACACCAGGTCACATTATTGTTATTAAAGCTAAATATTTGCGAATTTATTGCCCTTTCCAGAGTCCAACAAAAATTGGATTTTTTAATATCCTCATTAAGCTGTTGAGATAAAATTTTAAATAATTTCCGGCTAACATCTCCGATATAGTTTTCATTGTAGCCATTCCCGATATCTTCCACGATATCCTTGTACGTCTTCCCTGTCAACAGTCCTTGAATGATCGACTTTTGTAGGTCGTCTAGGTGTTCTCCCGTCTGTTGTGCTACCAACCGATCCGCAAATTGTAACAATTCTGTTATATCCATCAACTGCTGCTTGGTAAGGGTTTCAGCCATTATAACTTAGTTCTGAATCAGAAAATCAAGTTTTTTCTGGCATTCCCCTAACATTTTGTCACAAAATTGACCAGAAAATCTGTTTTTTTCAGGTTGCAGGGGTCAGGCGATCGGATATAGACTGGGGAAAGAATGATAGCAGTACACTACTGAGACGAGACAGGCTCAACCAGTCACAGCCTTAGCAGCAAAAGGTTTTACTGAATCAAAAAATGGCAATTCAGGAGATGGATCTATGGCTATTGATAAAGATCTTTTTTCAGTAAACAATTTTCAGTCAACAATTAGAGGATATTGTAACCGAATTGGTTGGGGTATTGCAGAACTTAATTCCAACAAAGCTGTCCTGAGATTTGGTATGGATTCAGGAACAACTCAAACGGTTTTTATTATCAGATATGAAACAACTTTAGAGTTTTCTTGCCCCACTGGCTTGAAGTTTTCTAGCTTTGATGCAATTCCTCATCAGCTTTCTTCGTATATGCTTAAAGAAAATAGCAAATATAAGATTGGATTTTGGTGCATTGAAGAATTAAGCAATCGTCAAGTTTTTTCAATTATGCATAATGCTGAAATGAGTCTAATAGACATCAACTATTTTCTCAGTATTGTTAAAACTTTAGTGCAAAAATGTGAGAATTTAGAACAGGCAGCAGAGCAAGGTTTAAGAGGTATATGAATACCAACCTCACCCTACTACTGTACTATGGTGCGTCAGTATCAATCATCGGGTTATCAGCCAGGTTGACCGCTTCTGATACTCCCTATGGTGCGTCAGTATCAATCATCGGGTTATCAGCCAGGTTGACCGCTTCTGACGCACCCTACTTCTGCTATGATTGGGGTGGCTTTTCCGTGGTATTGATATGGGATCTGTGGTTTCTGGTTCACGAGCAACTATTAAATACTTGAAAGAACCTACCTCAATGGCTTGGGTTCAACAGGCGATCGCTAATTTGGATATTATCCTACTTGACCACTCCCACTGTGAACGTAAGGCGGCGGGAGTAGCCTTGAATTTGATGTTTCGTTATCCCTCTAGTACCCAATTGGTGCGAATGTTAACAGCGATCGCTCAAGAAGAATTACAGCATTTTGAACAGGTCAATCAGTGGCTGGAAAAACGACACATTCCCATGCGATCGCTTCCCTCTCCCCCCTATGGCGCAGGTTTGAATCGCCATGTCCGCCGAGAAGAACCACACAGAATGCTTGATTTATTATTGGTTTCTGGATTGATAGAAGCCCGCAGCCATGAACGTTTAGGCTTATTATCCCAATATTGTCCTGAGTTGGAATTGGCTAAGTTTTATCGCAGTTTGATGGCTTCCGAAGCCCGTCACTATGGTATTTATTGGGTGTTAGCAACTACTTATTTTGAACAGGAAACCGTTAGCCAAAGACTAGAGGAATTGGCTACTATTGAAAGTCAACTCCTTTCCACACTGCACCCGGAACCCCGGATTCATAGTTAGTCTCTGCCAAAAACTCCGATTTCTTAACTGATTATATCACCGAATTAACGGTTATGAGAAAAGTATATAAAGATTTTATAATTCGTTCCTGGGAATCAGGCGATCGCCAAGTTGTTCAAGACTTAATCGCCTCCGTCTTAGCTGAATATCGTTTAACTTGTGAACCGGAAGGCGCTGATGTGGATGTCTGGGAAGTCGAAAAGTATTATCTTAATAAGAATGGGGAATTTTGGGTAGTAGAACAACATCAAAACCTAGTCGGAACTGCTGCTTATTATCCCATTAATCGTGGTACAAATGCCGTGGAAGTTCGCAAAATGTATTTACAGCCACAGGTCCGAGGTCTAGGATTAGGCAAATATTTATTAACCCAATTAGAACAACAAATTCACACACGAGGATTTCAGGAGATTTGGATTGAAACTGCAACGGTTTTAACGGAAGCCGTGAAACTCTATGAAAATCATGGCTATCAACCGACAACGGGAGTAGAAACCCGACGATGCGATCGCATTTACAAAAAAACTTTGCCTTAGTATAGAGACCTATACCAACCCGGCGGCGGTTCTGAATGCCACACTCAGCCTTTCCGGTAGAGTCGGGAGCTTTCCCGCCGCCAAAGCTAAAAATTGGTCAATTAGCGGAACATACTACTAACGGAACTATCTTCGTGAATGCGCCAAATAGTTTCACCAAGTAAATTAGCAACCGATAACACAGTCAGCTGATCAAAAGTTTTATCCGGGGAAGCGGGGATAGTGTTAGTCACAATCACTTCCTCCAAAACCCCCGTAGACAGACGTTCAATAGCTGGGTGAGAAAACACCGCATGGGTAGCACAGGCATAAACCTGCCTAGCACCCTCTTCCCGGAGGAGGCGAGCGCCTTCGCTAATAGTCCCGGCTGTGTCAATCATATCATCAACCAAAACCGCTGTTTTACCTCTAACATCACCAATGACATTGAGAACCTCTGCCACATTATGAGACTGACGGCGCTTATCAATAATCGCCAGGGGTGCATCATTGAGTTTTTTAGCAAAAGCTCTAGCACGAGCGACACCTCCGACATCTGGAGATACTACGACAATATCAGATAGTCGTTTACTAGCTAGGTAGTTTAAAATAACAGGTGAACCATAAACATGGTCGAAGGGAATATCAAAATATCCTTGAATTTGTGCCGAATGCAAGTCCATGGCTAAAATCCGACTAGCACCAGCTTCGGTGATTAAATTAGCGGTCAGTTTGGCTGTAATCGATTCACGGCCGGCGGTTTTGCGGTCTGCCCTAGCATAGCCATAATAGGGTATTACCGCCGTAATTTGCCTAGCAGAGGCTCGACGACAAGCATCAATCATAATTAGGAGTTCCATCAGATTATCATTGACTGGATGACAACAGGGTTGAATTAGGTAGACATCACAGCCTCGAATGGACTCCTGAATTTGGATGTAAAGTTCTCCGTCCGCAAACTGCTTGCGAACCATTGGCCCCAAATCAATGCCCAGATAGCGACTCACTTCGGTAGCTAAACCTGTATTGGCAGAACCTGAAAACAATCTTAGTCGATTGTGGTCGGTCATTAGTGCCTCAGAATGAGGAAGGGGTAGAGTGGCAGAACGGATCACGGCATTTCCTCGCAGTTCATTCCTAGCAATTTTATCATTATTTAGTAGCCCAGGAAACAGTTAAATTGGCTATCATTCAGGGGTAACTCTCCTTATCAAAGGATGGGAACAGGTGGCGACGGTTGTTGATGATATGCTCAACCAAGTTGGGGCGAGGTTGGCTCAACATACAGGTTATGGGTAAGTTGATCAGACCAGACTAGACCAATAATGCAAGGACGGAAAGGGAAGGCTCACGGAAACATGGTTAAAAATGTTGTTAAACACCAATTAGGGGGCATAATCAAGACTTTTTGAGGGCCTGGCCTTGATGTATCTGTTAATTTGTAACTCATGACAAGTATGAATTCTATGCAATCGGCTATTCCACTAGGGACTGTTTTACAAAATCGCTACCGCTTGATCAGGGTTTTGGGTCAAGGTGGGTTTGGCTTAACTTATCTGGCTGAAGATCTCGGTCGCTTTAATGAGTATTGCGCGTTAAAAGAATTTACCCCGGTGCAAATGGGGACCTATGCTTGGGAAAAGTCTAAAGAACTATTTAGGCGGGAAGCTCAGGTGCTTTACCAAATCCAACACCCGCAAATTCCTAAGTTTGGGGCGGTTTTTGAGGAAAATCAGCGCTTGTTTTTGGTTCAAGACTATGTGGAGGGTCAAACCTATTATGCGCTGCTCAAAGACCGGAAAAATGCCCCTGTTGGTCAACCTCGCACTTTTGCTGAGGCTGAGGTGATAACTTTCCTTGAGCAAATGCTACCAGTTTTGGAGCATCTCCATAGCCTCAATATTATTCATCGCGACATTTCCCCGGATAATATTATCCGCCGCGATCGCGATCAGCTTCCGGTTTTGATTGATTTTGGGGTAGTGATTGAACAGGCGACTTATATTCAGTCTCCGGGTCAAACTCAGCCGGTGGGTCAAACTAGGGTGGGAAAATTGGGTTATGCTCCTGCTGAACAAATGCAAACGGGGAAGGTTTCCCCCAGTAGCGATTTGTATGCTTTGGCGGTAACGGCGATTTTTCTGCTGACGGGACGGGAACCTCAAGATTTAATTAACCAACAAAATCTAACCTGGATGTGGGAACCTTGGGCTACTGTGACTCCTCAACTGGCGGCGGTTCTCAATAAAATGTTGAGCCGTAATCCTGGCGATCGCTATCAGTCGGCTAGGGAAGTACAACAGGCTCTCAATAATCTCTCTGGCATTATACCGACTCCCCCCACTACTGACCCGAATTTATCAGGACTCAAAACTCTGGCGGTGGGGTCTCCTGTGTCTATGCGATCGGGGTCTAATCATCAAACTACTCCGGTGATCTCTACCCCTTCCCTTCAGTCTTTCTGGAATAACCCAGTTGCTGTTATTTCGGCGGGAATTGCTGTGGCTATCATCGCGGGTTATGGTTCTTGGAGTTTGGTGAGCTATTTACTAAATTCTACTGGGTCAACTTCAGACCCAGACCCGATTACTACTGTTGAAACGGAACCTAGACCTAGACCTAGACCTAGACCGACACCGACACCGACACCGGAACCGACACCGACACCGGAACCGACACCGACACCGACACCGACACCCACACCGGAACCGGAACCGACACCGGAAGTGTTAACTAGACGCTTAGATGTCACGCCGGGAGATACTACTGTTGTTGAAGGGGCGATCGCCGCCAATCAAATATCTGAATATCTCCTATCGGCTACGGAAGGACAACAGCTTTATCTGTCTGTTACTGGTGATGGTGTGTTACTGACATTGCTGGGACCTGACAACAACCCGGTTAATTCCCGCGCGACTGGGGTATCAATTTGGCAGGGTCCTTTATTTGCTGATGGTGACTATACTATCATCTTGGAAACTCTCCCAGAATTGTCGGAAAGTCAATATACGCTAGAGTTGGAATTGATTAACTCTTTACCTCCTATCATTCCCGAACCACAACCAGAACCACAACCACAACCACAACCACAACCACAACCGCAACCACAACCACAACCGGAGCCGCAACCACAACCGGAGCCGCAACCACAACCGGAGCCGCAACCACAACCGGAACCGGAACCACAACCGGAACCGGAACCACAACCGGAGCCGGAACCACAACCGGAGCCGGAACCACAACCGGAACCGGAACCCAAGCCGGAACCTAAGCCGGAACCCGAACCGGAACCCAAGCCGGAAAACACAGAGAGAAATCTTGATCTGAGTGGGAACCCTAAACCATCGGAAAAACCGCCAACTTTCTTTCCTGAATCAGAGACGGAGGTAGATGGTATGGGGAATAATGAGGTTAAGAATCTCGATAAACTAATTTTGCCATAGTAGTTAATTGTGAAAAATACCCTGCTGATTACTGCAACTGATACGGAAGCCGGAAAAACGGTTTTAACTAGCGCGTTAATTGCCTATTTTCAAAGTTACCAAAGGTCTGTGAGTCTGGGTGTACTCAAACCAATTCAATCGGGAATAGGCGATCGCGAATTGTATCAACGCCTATTTTGGCCGGAACAGTCCCTAGAGGCGATCGCACCGATTTATTTTGATGCACCCCTGGCTCCCCCCTTGGCGGCGGAAAAGGAAAATCGCCAGGTCGAACTCAGTCAGGCTTGGTCAGCTTTGGTCAACCTTCAGCAAGAGCGAGATTTGGTGCTGGTGGAAGCCTTGGGAGGTTTGGGTTCCCCTGTAACTAGGGAATTGACTGTGGCTGATTTGGCGCGGGATTGGGCTTTACCAACGGTTTTGGTGGTTCCTGTGCGACTAGGGGCGATCGCTCAGGCTGTGGCTAATGTGGCCCTGGCTAGACAGGCTAAAGTAAATTTGCGCGGCATTGTCCTTAACTGTCTTCAACCGACAGAACCCCAGGATGTTGAGAATTGGACTCCGGCGGATCTGATTACCTCCCTGACCCAAATTCCGGTTTTGGGTGTGATGCCCTATTTGGACAATCCCACGGACCTGCAACAATTAGCCCAAGTCGCCGCCCAATTAGATTTGGAGGCGATTTTGCCGATCAGATGGGCGGGAAATCCTTGTATATCAGGGGTTTGAGGAAATCTCAAAAAAAGTTTGATTTAGGGGTTGACATTTCCTGAACTATCCCCTACTATTAATAACTGTGCGAGAGAGAGAAGCGACGAAACGCTAAAGCGATCGCAACCAGAGAAAGATTATAGAGCTTTCCTGGTGTCTATGGCTCAGTGGAACCACACCGATCCATCCCGAACTCGGATGTGAAACGCTGAAACGGCGAAGATACTTGGCGGGTAGCTGCCTGGGAAAATAGCAAGATGCCAGGATAATTATGAACTAGGACTTCCCGCCAGTGGTAAACGGTAGGAAGTCCTAGTTTGTTTTGGTGGGGTATGGGAATATGAGCATCTCCCCGATGAGATGATTAGATCGGGGGAGACTTGCGCGATAGTGTAATTAATTATGGATGGTTAGACTGCTGTTTTGGCATCATAGCGACTGGTTAGGCGGTCTAGTTGTTTGACCAACAAGCTGAGGAACAGCCCCACGTCAGTGACTACACCCACAGACTCAACGGAACCGCGATCGCTTAATTTTGTGACCACAGCCGGGTTAATATCCACACAGACCATTTTAACGCCAGATGGAGTCATATTACCGACACCGATGGAATGAAGCATGGTAGAGAGCATGATAATCATGTCTGTACCTTGTAGCAACTGGCTATAGTGCTGCTGTGCTTGAATTAAATCCATCTGGGTATCAGGTAGAGGGCCATCATCGCGGATAGAACCCGCCAGGGAGAAGGGAACATCATTGCGGACACACTCATACATAATACCACTGGTGATAACTCCCTGTTGGACAGCACTAGCAATGCTACCGCAACGCCGAATAGTGTTAATGACTTTGAGATGATGGCGGTGTCCCCCTTTGACGGCGACTCCCTGTTTCATATCGACACCGAGAGAAGTTCCCATCATGGACTGTTCAATATCATGAACAGCGATCGCATTTCCGCCCAATAAAGCCTGGACATAACCCTCGCGAATGAGGTGAGATAAATGCTGAGATCCTCCGGTGTGAATAACGACAGGACCAGCGGTTACGACGACTTTACCACCGCGATCGCGAATTTGGCGCATTTCCCAGGCTACCTGTTCGACGATCAATTCTACGCGGCGTTCACTAGAAACCCCGGCTGACATAAAGCCAAATTCCTGGTTATTACGCTGTTCGCGAGATTCAGGTTTGCGGATAGTGCGGATACCCATAACATCGACAACTACTTTTTCGCCAACTTCGAGATCGCGCAATAATTTACAACGGGCGATCGGTCCTGAGGGTCCTTCGGTAACAGCGATCGCCCCATCCATGCGCTGATTTTGAACGAGGACCCACTCACCAGCGATGCGTACTTCTGTGGGATAAATAGTAGTCACATAGAAATCATCGGGACTGACACCATGCTGATGGACGGTTTCCAGTTTCGCATCTTGAACATCCTCTTGTAGAGAAAACGCGCCGATATCAATTAGTTGACTCATAATCTCTTCCATGACCTCATGGGAGGGAGCCGAGATTTTAATTTGCGCGGTAGAGGTACTTTGGCGCTGTTCCCCTAGATTAAAATTCTGGACTTGGAAGCTACCGCCGCCTTCGACGACTAGATCTAAGGCGCGGTTAATTAAACCTGCGTCTAATAAGTGACCCTGTAAACAGACTGTGCGGCTTTCGAGTTGGGTCGCAGCATGGCGATCCTCGATGATGGGTTCAGTTACCCGCAAAGTTAAACATTTCGCCGCCCCTCCCGCTTTCAGAAATTCGGTCAGGGGAGTTTCAACGACATTAAATCCGGCTTCAGATAGCCTTGATTTGAGGTTATCGCTGATTTTGTTCATAATCACCGTCTGGTTAATATTGACGGCGTTACAGGCGAAATTAACCGCGTCTGGTTCATCAATAGCAATGCGTTTTTCTGGGGGAACCCGCAGTTCAATGAGACGATTTGAATATGAGTCAAAAGCTGGGGGATAGTACAGCAAATAACCCCCTGTCAGAGGACAAAAGCAGGTGTCGAGGTGATAGAAGCGATCGTCCATTAATCGCAGGGATAGGACTTCTATATTCAACCATTCGGCTAACAGGGAGTGAGAGTCAAGTTCAGACCGGAAACCATATCCCGCCCACAAATAGCGGCCTTCACGGTCTAATAAAGCATCTCCTGCGCCTTCAAAAGGGAGATCTTTGGGGAGTTCGTGAACGGTAAATCCTTGGCTTTCAAACCAAGCCTTAAAATAAGGTTCCTCTCCTTGGCGTTCTTTATGGTAGAACCGACTGAGAACCACAGTCTTATCTAATACCAGTCCGGCGTTAGCTGTGAACACCATATCTGGCCAACCTTTCTCTGGTTGCACTAGATCGACGATCGCATGATCTTTAATGGTATGGTAGAGTTTCTGCCATTGTTCTACAGCGCGATCGTAGGATGATTTATGAATGTTACCCTCCATCCACGGGTTGATCACATAATCTACATCATAGTGATCTGGGGGACACATGAGAAAGCGAATCGCATCAGTCATAATTAAGCTAATTGGTAGATATACACATCACAGCCACTAAACCACAAAAACCACTCCCACACCTGACAAGTGTTTTAGAAGTGGTCAAGTTTAGCCATAGTCAAGCCGACTTATTATTCTAACATGGCCGGACGTAGCAACACACTTTCCCCATTGCCAACTGCAAATGCTAGACTAGGTGCTGGGGACGATCGCACTTCTATCTCCAGTCATTGCACACCCAACTACCAAAACATGAAATATTCTGTGTTAGATACATTTGCTGGAGCCGGAGGGTTCAGTTTAGGATTCCAGTGGGCGGGAGCCCACATTATTGGTGCTATTGAAATCGATGAATGGGCTGGTGAGACATTTCAATTTAATCATCCAAATGCTCATCTAATTAAAGGTGATATTAAAGGGATAACTGACGAACAAATCCTTGACA
Source organism: Limnospira sp. PMC 289.06 (assembly GCF_032350395.1). Lineage (NCBI taxonomy): Bacteria > Bacillati > Cyanobacteriota > Cyanophyceae > Oscillatoriales > Sirenicapillariaceae > Limnospira > Limnospira sp. PMC 289.06. The sequence goes on along the minus strand of NZ_JARPLC010000005.1, from coordinate 47,361 downwards.
CTTTTGGGGAGATTAAACCTCACATCATTTTGGGAGGTATTCCCTGCCAAGGCTTTTCTATTTGCAATCAAAATAAAGGCGATCGCCAAGACTCTAGAAATTATATGTTTCAGGATTTAATCAGAATTAGCAGTTTGCTACAGCCGGAGATTATCATTATTGAAAATGTCCCGAATTTAATTAAAGCTAAAACCACCAATAGACAGCTAGTTATTGATTTGATTATGTCAAAATTGCGGCATCTAGGATATCAAGTAAATTATCAAATACTGAATGCTACTGATTATGGAATTCCTCAAGTCAGAAAAAGATTATTTATCCTGGCTCATAGATGTGATCTTACCCATCCATTTCCTCAGCCTACACATACAACAAGTAATCAGACAGAGTTGTTTACACATAATCTAAAGAAATGCCCAAGTCTATGGGAGGCTATCTCAGACTTACCCGATATTGATGCGGGGGAAGGAGCAGAAGAAATGGAATATAATAAATGTCCAGATCATGAATATCAACAGATTCTCAGGAATGGTTCTGATAGGGTTTTTAATCATAAAGCTATGAAACATTCTCAGCGATTAGTTCAGCGTTTTGCATCAATGGGCTGGGGAGACTCGACATCTGATGTACCTAATCATTTGCGCCCCCTCAAAAGAAATAGCCATCAGTTTTCTGATAAAATCTATGACCAAAATAATAGAAGAATGTCCCCATATAAACCATGCAACACTATACCAGCTTCCTTTTATGCTAATTTTGTTCATCCTTATAAAAATCGCAATTTTACGGCGCGGGAGGGTGCGAGAATACAGTCTTTTCCAGATTGGTATGTGTTCAAAGGTAAGCCAACTGTTGTCAGTCACAAACTTTTAGAGCGTGAGGGTAGATTGGCGGAAAAGCATCTATGCCAATATAATCAAATTGGTAATGCTGTTCCCCCTTTAATGGCAAAAGCTATAGCGGAAAATCTCTTTAAACAACTTTAAAATAATATGTTTGTTCACGGTAAAAATATTAGCCAAAAAGAAAACCATAAAACCAAATATAGAGACGATGAATCTCGGCGTTATTTGGCGGAAATTAGATTACATTATGAGCAGTGGAAATCTGCTAATCAATCCCTGATAGGTCCCGGTTCAAAAGCACATCCAAATGACTTGGTAATCATGGATGAACGAGTAAAAATCCTCAATGATTATAAAGATTTTTTAGATCAGCAACACTATGCTGCTAAATTCGATTCTCGGTCTAATCTACATTCTTCGGTATTAGAGGAGTTTATGTACTACTTATTTAGAGATTTGGTTCAAGAAATTTCTCCCCATGCACTGCTGGGAAAAGCTCACTCTTTTAAAGATGTATTTTTTCGCCCACCTTCTTATCAAGAAATGCTGAAAAAGCCCTATGCTTTAATTGAGATAAAAGACCATGACTTTGCGATTGGAGTTAGTGTGGAAACACAAATGAAATGTGAAGGTTCTCCGGTCGTAGAAACACACAATTGGGATATTCCTGCTGTAGCGATTGAATGCAAAACCTATTTAGATAAGACGATGCTGCAAGATATTTCTACGGCGGCTGAACAACTCAAGTATAAAAATCCCAATGCTATGTATATTGTAGTGGCAGAATGGCTCAAACTTACTGACTCGGTGAATCTGAGAAAATATAAAATTGATCAAATTTATATTTTGCGAAAACAAAAAAATACTGATAGAGAATTTAGATATCTTGAGAGTTATCAGAAAAATCCTATATACTCTGATGTAGTACAACATCTATTTCTGAAAGTACGAGAGTTTCTGATTTCCGACTGGGAGGGAGGAATATCAGATGGTTTAAATCGTGGTTTTTTACTCTAAAATCTTGGCTATGACAATTCCTCTGGCTTCCCCGAGTCCCTGCCCTAATTATCCCATATCATTATTAAACTCGCAAGGAGGTGAATCTTTCCGCGTTTGTATGCTATGATATGCTACAATTCAGACTATACTTTTCTCCCTTGACAACCCAAACCGATTAGATTAGATGACTGTAAATTAATCAATAAATTATGGCTAAAAATAGTTTTAATCTTTCCGAATGGTCGATTCGACAACCTGTTCCCACTTTGGTGCTGTTTTTGATCCTGACGCTGGTGGGGTTGATGTCTTTTTTTCAACTGGGAATTGATGATACTCCTAATATAGATATTCCGGCGGTTACGGTGACAGTTACACAACCGGGTGCGGGTCCTAATGAATTGGAAAATCAGGTGACAAAACAGGTCGAAGATGCGATCGCCGGATTAGGAAATATTGACCAACTTACCTCTACAGTCAGAGACGGAGTATCTACCACTACCGTGAGTTTTGTTTTGGGAACCGATAGCGATCGCGCTACTAATGATGTCCGTAATGCGATCGCTCAAATTCGCCAAAGCCTACCCCAAGACATTAACGATCCTATTGTACAGCGTCTGCGATTTGCGGGCGGGTCGATTATGACCTATGCGGTAACATCACCCACCCGCTCAGTAGAAGAACTTAGCGATCTTGTCGATCGCACTATTAGCCGCGCCTTACTTAACGTTCCTGGTGTCGCCCAAATTCAACGACTCGGAGGAGTTGACCGAGAAATTCGCGTCGAACTTCACCCCGATCGCATCCAAAGTTTAGGCATCACCACCACCCAAGTTAACGACCAAATTCGTGCTTTTAATATTAACCTTCCCGGAGGGCGATCGCAAGTAGGCGGTAGTGAAAAAAGTATCCGCACCCTCGGAAGCGCCCAAACCGTCGAAGCATTAAGAGACTATCCAATTATACTCCCCAATGGTAACTCAGTTCCCCTGTCCAGTATTGGCACGGTTACCGATGGTTTAGCAGAAGTCCGCCAAGTCGCCAAATTTGCAGACTTTCCCCTAGAGTCTAACAGTGAAATTGGTACTCCTGTTGTCGGCTTTTCCGTCCTCCGCAGTACCGGAAGCACCCTAGTATCAGTAGAACAAGGTATTCGCGAGCGGGTGGTAGACCTACAAAAAACACTCCCAGAAGACATTAACCTAGAACTAATTGTCACCAGGGCTAATTCTATTCGCGAGTCCTATCAAGCCTCAGTGGATGCGTTAGTTATCGGTTCCATTTTAACCGTGGTGGTCGTCGGTGTATTTTTGCGAAACTGGCGACCAACTTTAATTACGGCGATCGCCTTACCTTTATCGATTTTACCCACCTTCCTGGTGATGCGGATGTTTGATTATACCCTCAATGGGATGACTCTATTAGCCCTAGCTTTAGCCATGGGAAACCTAGTAGATGATGCTATCTGTATGATGGAGAATATAGATCAGCACGTTGAGATGGGTAAACCTCCCTTTAAAGCTGCTATTGACGCTTCCCGCGAAATTGGGTTAGCCGTAGTCGCCACCACCGCCACCATTGTCGCTGTCTTCCTTCCCGTCGCTTTTATGGGAGGGGTTCCCGGTCAATTTTTCCAACCCTTTGGAGTTACAGTAGCTACCTCTACCATGTTTTCTACCCTAGTCGCCTGTACCATGACTCCCCTATTGGGCGCTAGGTTACTTAAACAAAAATCAACACCTCCCAAAACTGACACTAATCACACCCGGCGGCGCTTCTCTCCCTATCGCAGCCTTTTGGCTTGGTCGTTGCGACACCGCATCACTACCCTGTTATTAGCGATCGCCTTTTTTATCGCCAGTTTACAATTAGTCCCCCTCATCCCCAAAGGCTTATTTAGTAGTGGAGATACTGGATTAAGTACCATTTCCCTTCAATTACCGCCCGGTTCCACTTTAGCCGAATTGGAAACTACCACCCAAGAAGCGATCGCCCACTTAGCCGAAAATCCCGCCGTTGACAACGTTTTAGCAGTCTTGGGAAATCGTGGGGAAGGTGTCGTAGAAGTTAACCAAGCTACCCTGTCTGTAAATTTAGTCCCCTCCGATGACCGGGAGATATCCCAGGCGGAATTTGAAACACAAATGAGAACCCGTTTTGCTCAAATTCCTGGCGCGAGAATTAGCTTTCAGTCCCAGGGTGCAGGTGGCGGCGGCAAGGATTTATCTATTGTTCTTAGTAGTGATAACCCCGATGCTTTGTTAGAAACTGCTAATGCTTTGGAAAGCCAAATGCGGTCAATTCCCGGACTCGTAGAAGTTACCTCTAGCGCTAGTTTGGTCAGACCGGAAATCTTGATTCGTCCTGACCCTAGAAGGGCTGGAGATTTGGGCGTTTCTGTACAGGCGATCGCCCGCACCGCTTTATTAGCTACCTTGGGTGATAACCAGTCGAATTTGGCTAAGTTTGACTTACCCGATCGCCAAATTCCTATCCGAGTACAATTGGCTGAGGAGTTTCGCAATGATTTTGAGGCGATCGAAAATTTACGCATACCTACCCAGGATGGTCGATTAGTTCCCCTCTCTGCTGTCGCTGATATTACTATCGGTAGCGGTCCCGCTACTATTGACCGCTATTTCCGTTCCCGACAAGTACAATTAGAGGCTAATTTAGAAGGTCTTTCCTTGGGTGATGCTCTCGCACTGGTAGAGGCTTTACCAGCTATGAACCCCCTACCGCCTGATGTACAACAGCAGTCCGAAGGTGATGCTAGAATTATGATTGATGTCTTCACCCGCTTTCTCTCCGCTTTGGCTTTAGCTGTCTTGGGAATTTATGCCATCCTCGTATTGCTTTACAACAACTTTATTATCCCCGTTACCATTTTGATGGCTTTACCTCTATCCCTCGGCGGCGCATTACTAGCCTTGATGGTTACTCAAAAAGAGTTGGGCTTATTTGCTCTCATTGGTATTGTTCTGTTGATGGGTTTGGTCACTAAAAATGCCATCCTTTTGGTCGATTGTTCTATGGCTAATCAACAGATGGGAATGTCTCGATTTAATGCAGTCCTAGAAGCTGGATGTTCCCGACTGCGACCTATTTTGATGACCACTTTTTCTACCATCGCTGGTATGTTACCTATTGCTTTGGAGTGGGGCGCAGGTTCTCAGGTACGCAGTCCTATGGCGATCGCTGTTATTGGTGGAATGACTACATCTACCCTCTTAACTTTGGTCGTCGTTCCCGTTTGGTTTACCTATGTTGATGGGTTCCAAAACTGGCTTAAAAATCCCTTTAAACCTAAACGGCGGCGCGTATCACCTGCTAAAAAAATGCCCAAAAATATGGCTTCTATCAAAGAATAATCACCCTGATTTTGGGCTAGATGATTTTTTGTTCAACACCTAAAAAAAACGCCCGATTTTTCAGTAAAAGGTTGACAAATCATCAGCCCTAAGCTATAATGGTATCGTTGGGGTTGATATGGCTATACGCTTGATTTTTTATTCAACATAGTTAAACCAGAGGGGGTGGTAGTGTGGGAGGGGTGGAGGTTTCAGCCCTAGCCCTGAATGGTTAAAAAATAGATCTGTCCGCCGCCATCACCGGCGACCACGGTACAGCCATCAGAAGCGATCGCACAGCATCGGACAGAAGAAGAAGTGATCAACTTAGCGAGGACGGTTCCGGTGTTCAAATCCCATAACTTGAGGGTATCGTCAAAAGACCCGGACAGAGCCCGCTTACCGTCTGGGGTGACAGCCACAGCATTAACCGATCGCCGATGAGCCACAAGCGATCGCACTTCTCGTCCTGTGAGCAAATCCCATAACTTGAGGGTATCGTCAAAAGACCCGGACAGAGCCTGCTGACCGTCTGGGGTAATCGCCAACGCATCAACCCAACGGCGATGACCGACAAGCGATCGCACTTCTAGTCCAGTTTGTAAATCCCAGAGTTTAAGGGTGTTATCCTCCGACCCCGAAAGCCCCCACCTACCATCAGGAGTAATCGCCACAGCCGAAACCGAATCATCATGACCCATAAATGAGCGAATTTCCTTGAGAGTCCTCATATCCCAAAGTTTAAGGGTGTTATCCTCCGACCCCGAAAGCGCCCACTTCCCATCAGAGGTAATCGCCACCGCCCTAACCGGGTCAGTATGACCAGTCAGAGAAAATAATTCCTGTCCCGACTCCAAATCCCACAGCTTGAGAGTAGTATCCTCCGACCCAGATAAAGCCCGTTTACCGTCCGGGGTAATCGCCACCGTCCTGACCCAATCACTGTGACCCACAAAGCAGCGCAACTCCTGTCCCGTCTGCAAATCCCACAACTTGAGAGTTTCATCATAGGAAGCCGACAGAGCCCACCTATCATTAGGGGTAATTGCTACAGCAGAGATAGCATCACTATGACCGAGGAAACAATCTAACTCCTCTTCCGTAGCCAAATCCCAAAGTTTGAGAGTCTGGTCAAAAGACCCCGAAAGCGCCTGCTTACCGTCTGGAGTAATCGCCACATCCCAAACCCAACGACGATGACCCGCAAAAGATCGCAACTCTTCCCCGGTTTGTAAATCCCAAAGTTTCAAAGTCTTATCAAAAGACCCAGACAGAGCCCTTTCACCGTCTGGAGTAATCGCCACCGCATTAACCGAATCCTCATGACCCGCAAAAGTTCGCAACTCTTCCCCGGTTTGTAAATCCCAGAATTTAAGAGTCTGGTCAAAAGACCCCGACAGAGCCCGTTTACCATTAGGAGTAATCGCCAACGCCCAAACTGAACCCTCGTGACCCGCAAAAGTTCGCAACTCTTCCCCGGTTTGTAAATCCCAAAGTTTCAAAGTCTTATCAAAAGAAGCCGATAGAGCCCGTTTACCATCAGGAGTAATCGCCACCGCCGCCACCAAATCCCCGTGACCCGTAAAAGTTCGTATTTCCTCCCCTGTCACCAAATCCCACAGCCTGAGAGTAGTATCTTTTGAACCCGACAGAGCGCGTTTACCGTCTGGAGTCATCGCCACCGCCGTCACCCAATCCCCATGACCCGCAAAAGTTCGCAACTCTTCGCCAGTCCGCAAATCCCACATTTTGAGGGTATTATCATAGGAGCCGGAAATCGCCCGCTTACCGCTAGGGCTAATCGCCAAAGCCAAGACCCTACAAGTATGACCCTGAAGCGATCGCACCACTCGTCCCGTCTTCAAATTCCACAGTTTTAGGGTAGTATCTCCCGAAGCCGACACACCAGCCCTACCATCAGGAGTAATCGCCACCGCATTAACCGAGTCTCCGTGACCCACCAAAGTCCGAATCAGCACCCCATCAGGGGAATCAAAACAGGGAAACAGCGGACAAAACCAAGACCGATCCTGATATTGTTTCACCTGTTCGATAAAGTCTTTAATCCCCGGTTCCGAGAAATATAATAGCCGTCCCAGCAATTGTTCCGCCAACTGGCTGTTATCTTCCTCCAAAATATGAGAAGACATCAGCAAAGACTTTTGAATCAATTGGAAAACCCGTTGCTGACCTGGGGACACCAAAGATAAAGCCAAATCATAATCATCAATTAGCGCCCGGATCCCCACATTGGCTAACTTTTGTTCCAAAAAGCCAAAATCCATTAACCAATCAACCAAGCGCTTTATATCCTTAATTTCCGCCAGATAAATAGGTTGGTGTCGTAACACATGGAGACGGTCTTCTGGTAACTGTTCAGTCAGCCAATGGGTCAGTTTTTGGGTCATAAAGGCGCTCCCTTCGCTAAATTCTCCACAATACCACGTTTAAGCTCTTCAAGATTCACACCAGAATCAGCCGATTGCTTCTCCAGGAAATCATGAAAAGACCCGTGGTAAATACTGTATCGAGTTTCGTTGTCAATCATTTGCACCTGCAAAAATTGAGCCCATTGTTCCAGAACTTTAGATAGCACCGACTCTTCTACCCCCGTCAACTTCGCCAGCAAACGACGAGAAACAGGTTCGCGCACTTTGGATAATACATAAATGGCGCGAATTTGAGCCATAGGTAAGGATTTATGATTAATCCTGATCATCTGCCAGTGGTGATGATAATACCCCCACAAACCAATCGGTAAAGTCTCCAGACTTTTACCATCATAAACCCCATTATGGATGTCATTCAACACATAGCACAAATACATGAAGTTATTTTCACTTTTGGCGACCAGTTGAGTACAAAACTGTTCCGCTGTTAACTTTTGCGATGCCATCCACTTTTGAATTAGGGGACTTTTAGACAGGCGCTTATTCGTGTATTGACCAGCATCCCAAGCACTTTCTGCCCGATACTGCATTAAATTACAGATGGTTTGATGGTCACTTACTGGCAAGGGCAGTTGTTTAGAACGTTTGGAGATGATAAAATAGACATTCTCCGGCAGTTTATCTGGTAAGTAAAGCACATTACTTCCCGGTGTTTGACTAGATAAATCCACCTCGTTTAAAGCATCCACAACTACCACTAACTTTTTCCCCCGTGGTAGCTTCTCGCTGGCTTCCTTCAACAGCCCAGCCAAAACTTTACCATTTCGCAGGGCGTTTTCTGGTAAACTGGTATAGTCCAGTTGATAACCTTTAATTAGTGCCGTGCAGATATTTTCTAAGAATTGTCGTGCCGTAACTTTTCCCAGAGAATTGCTGTTAAAATAACTGAGACAATGACCTTGACACAATTGGACTAAACGCGCGAGGATGGCGGTTTTCCCATAACCAGAATCTGCTTCTAACACAAAATAACCTTGGGATTTTGTTTGCAGAAACTCCAGAATTTCTTGGAAAACATGGGTGCGCCCCACAAAATCCTTTGTTGTATCAGCTATGATACTTTCGCATTGTGGCGAAATCTTAAAAAGCGTTTGTGTCTGATCTAAATAAGGTTCTAAGGCTTCCTGAATGGCTCCTAGTTCGTCATCCAAGCCTGTGTTTAACTGTTTTAAAATTTTCAGGATGTCCTGTTGAGTAATGGCTATTTGATGGGCGGATGTCAGACTATCCCGCAGCCAATCTAATACCATACCATGAAAAACTTGCCCCCCTTTAGCAGCATCTTGTTTCCAGATTTCTGCTAGATTATGGGCAAACCGTTTATGCAGATGTTGACTAATGGCATTGATGGCATCTTGGTAATGGTGAATACCTTTAGGTAAATGGGATTTATGCTGTTCCATTAACCAGGTAATTAGAGATTGCCAACTATCGAGATCCAGAGTTTTTAAGAAAATATCTGAACCGTTAGCCGCTAATGTATAACGCAAATGCTCTTGACCAATAGCTGGATAGTCGGGATCTAGGGAACTACTGGGTTCGATTTGTAGCCAGTATTTTTGAGTATTTTTGGCTAAATTCTTTAATTCGGGGGCGATATTTTGATAGGATTGTTTTTGGGAGATTTGCAAGATTCCTAAAGCGATCGCACCTCCCACAGATTTGGCTAATTTTTCCTTACTCAAACCCGGGGATGTTTCCCCTAGTTTTTTGGCAAAATCCAGCAATTTACTGGCTGTGATACTGTTAGCAAGAGGTTCCGTAAAATGTCTGTACAAGGGGGTAGCGGCTTTGGTGTAACCTGTAACGACGGAACCTACAGACAGTAAGGCTGTCACCTCTAGGAATAATTTGTGTTGCTTAACGGTGTTGATCATAATTTTGTATATGCTAGTGATGTTAACCGAGCAAACCTCTAGGCAATTCCGAGGATATAACTAGGATAGAGTCTATGGTAGGCTGAATTTTAGAGATAGCAGCAATACATAAACTTATTTTCACTTTTGACCCTGATCCTAGGCCACTCTCCTAGGATAGATTTTCACAACAATACTCTGTGATGTATTTTGAACCCATATTTTCAAGAATATCTTGATAGTTATATTCTTGAGCCATCTCTGATTATGCCACAGACTTTGATGCCATATTGTATCAGATTATGCCCTTCCGTGATCATCTGGGTGAACTAACCTCTGAGTCACAATTACAAGCGATCGCCACACCAACACCGATCCTATATTTGAGGATACAATGGCGACCAGAAAGCACTATCGACCTCGATCTGGTTTCGACCCTGATCTCCGACTTGTCAAGCTACACTGTCTGATAGACGGTAACAGTAAGGAAATTCGCGATTATGAAATTACAACCCCTGACCCCTTCTACTTCTGACCCGGTTTCTGATCATGGGGTATCTGACCAGGTGCGAACTTGGACCATTGAAGATAGCGAGAAACTCTACCGCATTCAGGGTTGGGGTGAACCTTACTTTTCTATTAATGCTGCGGGTCATATCACGGTCTCCCCTCAAGGCGATCGCGGTGGGTCTATTGATTTATATGAGTTGGTGGAGTCTCTGAAAAAACGAAATTTGGGGCTACCTTTATTGATCCGCTTTCCTGATATCCTGGAAGACCGCATTGAGCGCCTAAATGCTTGTTTTTCTAAGGCGATCGCCCGCTATAACTATCCCGGAGTTTATCGGGGAGTATATCCGGTTAAATGTAACCAAGAACGTCATCTAATTGAGGATTTGGTGCGCTTCGGTGAACCTTATCAATTGGGATTAGAAGCGGGTTCTAAGCCAGAATTATTGATTGCTTTGGCTTGTCTGACTACTCCCGGCTCTCTACTAATTTGTAATGGTTATAAAGACCAAAAATATATCGAAACTGCCATGTTAGCCCAACGGTTGGGACGTAAAACTATTATCGTCATGGAACAGTTGGAAGAAGTGGAATTAGCCATAGCAGCTAGTCAAAATCTGGGTATACAACCGACTTTAGGAGTGCGGGCGAAATTGGGAAGCCGAGGTGTAGGACGTTGGGGAGGTTCGACGGGCGATCGCGCTAAGTTTGGTTTAACTATTCCTGAAATTATCCAGGTATGCGATCGCCTCCAAGGTTTGGGAATGTTAGATTGTTTGCAACTCCTACACTTTCATATTGGCTCACAAATATCCTCTATTAGTGCTATTAAAGATGCCATTCGAGAGGCTAGTCAAATTTATGTGGAACTGGCTAAATTAGGCGCTAATATGCAATATCTCGATGTGGGCGGCGGTTTGGGAGTCGATTATGATGGCTCTAAAAGTAACGCCCCGGCTTCTAAAAACTACAATATGCAAAATTATGCTAATGATATTGTCGCTGAAGTTAAGGAAGCCTGCGAGGAGGGAAAAGTTAATGCGCCGGTTTTGATTAGTGAAAGTGGTAGGGCGATCGCTTCTCATCAGTCTATCTTGGTTTTTGATATCCTAGGAAGTAGTGAACCCACAGCCGAAAATCCCCCTACTATTAATGATGATGATCATTTGATTCTCAGGAATTTAGCCGAAACCTATCAATCTATTAATCCTGAGAATTACCAAGAAGCCTATCACGACGCGATCCAGTTTAAAGGGGAGGCGATTAGTGTATTTAATTTCGGTTACTTGAATTTACGCGATCGCGCCAAAGCTGAACAATTATATTGGGCTTGCTGTCATCAAATCCGCGACATTCTTCGGGGTTTGGAAACCATCCCTGATGACTTGAAAAATCTTGAGCAGATTATGGCTTCTATATACTATGTAAATCTGTCCGTGTTTAAGTCTGCGCCGGACTCCTGGGCTATTGACCAACTTTTTCCGATTATGCCGATTCATCGTCTGAATGAAGAACCGACTCAGAGGGCGACCTTGGCAGATTTAACCTGTGATAGCGATGGTAAAATTGACAGCTTTATCAATTGGGGAGAATCTAAACCTATTTTAGAATTGCACCCCCTCACCCCCTCACAACCCTACTATTTGGGGATGTTTTTGGCGGGCGCATATCAGGAAATTATGGGGAATTTACATAACTTATTTGGCGATACCCATGTAGTTCATATTAAACTCAATCCTCAAGGTTATGCGGTGGAATATGTCATCAAAGGGGACACTATGAATGAGGTTTTGGGTTATGTACAATATGACAGTGAGGATTTGGTGGAAAGTATCCGCCGCCAAACTGAACAAGCCCTTCAGTCCCAAAAAATTACCATCGAAGAATCTCAGCTTCTCCTACAAAACTATGAACGCAGTTTGACCCAATATACCTATTTGACCTCTCACTGATGCTCAAATTTTACGGAATTACCCCAATTTCAGCATAAAATAAGTTAAAATATACAGGTTTCCCTAAAGGGGATAATTTGAGACTATGAAAGCACAAGAAAATCGACGGGTTCGCAAAGCTGTCATCACAGCCGCAGGATTTGGTACTCGGATGTTCCCAGCCTCCAAAATGATTAAAAAAGAGTTTTTCCCTATAGTTGATGCTGAGGGAATCGCTAAACCTGTGATTCAGGTGGTCGTGGAAGAGGCTATTAATGCTGGAATTGAAGAGGTCGGAATTATTGTTCAATCGGGCGATCGCTCCTTATTTGAGGACTATTTCCAAGGGTCTCCTAAACCGGAATTTTGGCGGAAATTGTCCCCCAGTAGTCGAGACTATAGCCACTATTTACAAACCTTGGGGGAACGGATTACTATTTTAACCCAGGAACAACAAGAAGGATTCGGTCATGCGGTTTTTTGTGCCGCCCCCTGGGTGCATGATGAGCCTTTTATGTTACTATTGGGTGACCATGTTTATGCTTCCGATTTGGAGGTAAACTGCGCCCGTCAATTGTTGGAGGTTTATGAGAAAGTTCAACAGAGTGTTATCGGTGTGCGAATTACTCCCGGCGATCGCATTCAGCACTATGGTTGTGTAGCCGGAACTCCGGTTAAAGATTCTGATTATTTATTTGACCTGACGGAAATCTATGAGAAGCCAACTCTCAATTATGCGCGGACAAATATGCGAGTTCCCGGACTGGAATGGGATCGGTTTTTGACTATATTTGGGCTGTATATCATTGAACCGAAAATCTTTGACTTCTTAGCCGACAATATCCGCCGTGATGTCCGGGAAAAGGGAGAATATCAACTGACTTCCTGTTGGCAAACTCTCCTAGAAAAAGAACAAATTACTGGGTATCTTGTCCAAGGTCGCTGTTTTGATACGGGTCTACCAGAAACCTATTTTAAGACTCTGGTAGAATTCCGCAATATCAAGACTAAATCCTAGGGAGTACAGCCGATTTAATCAGGGGGGGTTTATCAGTTTCCCTCCCCAACCTTCCCTCAAAAAAAAGGGGGATTTAGCGGCTATACATTTGGGTTAAATAGCGCAGGCGATCGCACAAAGGATGGGTTAACAATGTGGAACTTTCATAGCGCCACCGCCAATTTCCGGCATTGGTGCTAGGGTCATTCATTCTCCCCCTATTATCTAATCCTAGCAGGTCTTGAAACGGGAAAATGGCTAGGTCAGCAATGGAACTTAGGGCTAACCGAATTAAAGCCCAATTAATGTCCTCAATGGCTTCTGGGAAAGCATAACCTAAATATCCAGCTACGTGCTGACGAATTTCTGGGGTCATGGTTTGCCACCAACCGACAGTGGTATCATTGTCATGGGTTCCGGTGTAAACAATGCTATTGCGGGTATAATTATGGGGTAAATAAGGATGGTTAGAATCTTCCCCAAATGCAAACATGAGGATTTTCATTCCGGGAAACTCAAAGCGATCGCGTAACTCTTCCACCTCTGGGGTAATGATTCCTAAATCTTCCGCTAAAACCGGTAAACTTCCTAACTGTTGACCGAGACTCTCAAAGAACTCCGCACCGGGCGCTGTTACCCACTCCCCATTCAAAGCGGAAGTTTCCCCATAGGGCACTCGCCAATAGGCTTCAAAGCCTCGGAAATGGTCAACCCGGACTAAATCTACATATTCCAAGGTGGCGCGGAATCTTTCAATCCACCAAGCATAATTAGTGCGTTTTAGTTCATCCCAATCATAAACGGGATTCCCCCAAAGTTGTCCGGTAGCACTAAAATAGTCGGGGGGTACTCCCGCAATATAGGCAGGATTAAGGGTTTCTGGGTGCAGTTGAAAGTTGTTAGGCGCAAACCAGACATCTGCACTATTATAGCACACATAAATGGAGATATCACCAATAATTTTAATGCCTTTATTGTTGGCGTAGCGTCGCAGTTGGCTCCATTGTTCAAAAAACTTGAATTGCAGAAACTTATGGTATATAATCTGAGTGTGGAGTTCTTCGGTTTTGGCTTGCAAGGCTTGGGGCTCTCGGCGGGCGATCGCCGGTTCCCACTGATTCCAATCTTTACCGTCGTTCTGCTCTAGGAGTGCCATAAATAGGGCGTAATCATTGAGCCAGGAGGCTTTTTGTTGACAAAACTCCTCGAAACGATGGTTAGGTTGTGATTGTAGGGACTCCCAGAAGGAATCAAAGGCTTGTTTGAGGTATTGTCCTTTATGAGGAATTACCCTAGGAAAGTCAACGCGCTGAGGATTATGGTTATCTGGTAAGGGTAGCAATTCCCGGCTATTGAGTAACCCTTCTTCGGCTAGGCGATCGAGAGAAATCAACAGAGGATTTCCCGCGAAAGTGCTAAAGTTCATAATGTAGGGGGAATGCTCGTAACCTGTCGGACCGAGAGGCAGAATTTGCCAAATTTTCTGGCCACTACGTTCTAGGAAATCGATAAACTCATAAGCGGCACGTCCTAAGTCACCAATACCAAAGCGACTAGGGAAGCTGGTGGGGTGTAATAAGATACCGCTGGCTCGTTCAAGGTGCATAATTAATATATATTCCCGTAGAAACCACTTTTATTTATATCACACAAATGATGCTGGATCTACCATGTATAACATGACCAAAAAAGCTGACCGATATAGTTTTTACCCAACTCCTGAACAGGAAAACCCACCAGGGAGAACTTGGATTTTGTGTCCCCACAGTGTACAACATGGGTAGGGGCGAAAAATCGGGGTCTTTTACTAGCCATGAGGGCGGAAATATGATGAAACGCTTATGGCGATCGCCACGGCTGCTGAAGTCTCTTGTGGACGGATGTTCTCATGTCAAGCCACTTACTTTAGGTAATAGCGAATATGAATAGTTTAGTTGATACTCTGAGTCAAGTTTTGATTATTGCTTATAAAGAGCCTACCCAAAAATTAGAAGAATACTTGACCAAAGAAGGATTTGAATGTCTAGTTATTCGCCAAGAAGATAAGCCAGAATATCAACAATTTTCTCCAAGTTATAGGTGTATGCTCAACCACCGTCAGGCTTGGGAAATAGCGACTCAGCAGAGCCAGCCTAGTTTAATTGTGGAAGCGGATTTTGTTCCGGTTTTAGAATTTGGACAACTGCCTTTACCTTTTGATAAGGAATTGCCTAATCTCGGAATTACCTGGATTTATACTTGCAGCCCTCAAGTATATTGGGTCTCTCCAGAAGGATATGCCGAAGGTTTTTCAACCGGTATGGTAGCTTATATTGTCAGCCCCAAAGCCGCAGAAATTCTCATTAAATTTTCCGAGAAAATCACCGAAAAAACTCAGGGAAAAACTTATTCTACTTGGGATTCGGAAATAGATACATTTTTGCGCTCTCATAATTTGCAAAACTTTATTCCTTTCCGCAATTACGGAGAACACGGAGGTTTGGCTAACCCTGAACACCGCAAACATGGTTTAAGTCCTGGTCATCAAGCCGATGTTCTCTGGGGAGAAATAGCCTTTGAGCCATTATATACCCAGGCATATAATGCCCAACTGATACGCGCTAAAGCCCGCATTAAAGGCATACTGCGATTACTAGCAGGTTATTTTGTCAGAATCAAAACACTCCGAAATAGTGGAGTTCGTTGGCGGTTAATTAGCTTTAGTTTTCGTCGCCAACTGACCTGGAGATTATAGGGAAAAAACCTGTGTTAGGAATACCCCCTATACTACAGAGGTGGCTTTCTAGCTTAGAAGCCACTTTCTGAAAACATTACCCTCACCCTAAATCCGAATCCTAGGGGGGAGAGGGGCTTTGAGATAGTATTGCCAAACTTTCTGGTCACTACGTTCTAGGAAATCGATAAACTCATAAGCGGCACGTCCTAAGTCACCAATACCAAAGCGACTAGGGAAGCTGGTGGGGTGTAATAAGATACCGCTGGCTCGTTCAAGGTGCATAATTAATATATATTCCCGTAGAAACCGCTTCTATTTATATCACAAAGCGATCGCCTTTTTGGGGGGATTATTGCCTCGGTTAAACTTAAATGAATTGTGGGGTATAATAGAGGGTATCCCCCAGCACGGTTGATGCAAATCACAACTAAGAGCGATGGGGATCACCTGTTCAGGTGATCCAACTCATATGTAGTCGTCTGTATAATCACAGAAAAAATCAGCCACTTGAGGGAAGATATATATATAGTGGAGCATTGAGGTTAGGGAGATGAGCAGCTACTATAACAGCATGACCAATTCTAATGGTTCCCTTGAGGAAATGTTTGGTCAAGTGATGTTTTCCAGTGTGGTGACGACTGAAGACCGCCAAAAGTTGAAAGCTATCCTCCTCAAAGAAACCATCACGGAGGATGAACAAGCGATTATTAACCGCTTACTCTACAATGTGCGCCGGGGATGGGTTAAACTAATTGACTGAAGTTTAATTAGTAGCCCGTGTTATCCACTGTTTTGCTTGTGTCCCACGGTAGTCGCGATCGCCGCCCTCAATTGGTTGTAAATAGGTTAGCACAACAGTTAAGCGATCGCCTGAAGGTTGAAAAGGGTTGGAATGGTTTAACTGATTCTTTGGTGGGGAGTGCGGTGTTGGAGTTAGGTCCGACTCCCCTATCTGTACAAATTCAACAATTCGCTAAGTATAGCCTGAGTTTAGGGATTAATCGAGTCCAAATTCTGCCGCTGTTTCTGTTACCTGGGGTTCATGTGCGCGAAGATATCCCCACGGAGGTGGAATTGGCGCAAAAATTCCTGGGAAGGGAGATACAGCTTGAACTCCAACCTTATCTGGGAAGGGAGGTTAACCAGTTGGCGCGACTACTAGAGGCTCTCAAGAGGGGTTACTATGTTGATGCTTGGGTTCTGCTTTCCCATGGGAGTCGCCGCGCGGGTGGAAATGAGGCGATCGCTGATATAGCTGATAAAATCAAGGCTGCTGTAGCTTATTGGTCTGTTCCTCCCCATGTGGAGTCACGGGTTGAGGAGTTGCTGGAAGCTGGATATGACAGGATTGGGATTTTACCTTATTTTCTGTTTTCGGGTCGCACTACTGATGCGATCGCGGATGTGGTGGCCAATCTTGGCGACAGGTTCCCCCATAGCCAACTACACCTCACGCCTCCCCTAGACCACAGCACACACCTGGGGGATTTGATTTGTACTTGGGCGAAATCTTACCTCTAAGATATCTTCCCCCTGCTCGGGTGGGGGGTGATTCTCATAATTATTGGGGTTTTTTGAGGCGATCGACCCTCCCCAATATCTCTGTTGGTTTCGGGGTAAGTGTTTGGGCTTGTGTAAAGTAATGTTACAGATTCTCATAACCTCGCGCGAGTTTTAATTTGGCGATCGTTCAAGTAAACTGGAGCCAACAACAGAAAAGTTTTTGTTTTTGGGGGTTGACACTCTGGCGCTCTCTCTGATAGTATTAATTTCAGTGAAAACAAAGGAATTTGCTTCGACAAAAACAGCCTGTAAAGTTTTGTTAAGCACCTTCTAGGTATGCTCGCGCAAACGCACCTTGAAAACCCCATACTGCAACGTTTCCAAAGGCATAGGGTCAGACCCTACCAATTCCCCGCAAGGGGACGGAAACATCGCTTTTTCGCAGTGTGCCTGGTTCCAGTCGTCGAACCCCAACACGGTCAGACCCTACCAATTCCCCGCAAGGGGACGGAAACGTGACAAGTCCTGGAACTTTCATGATGCATGGGATGGTCAGACCCTACCAATTCCCCGCAAGGGGACGGAAACTTTGTGACTACTTCTGCCAGCTTGTCTATGCCTAAGTCTGGTCAGACCCTACCAATTCCCCGCAAGGGGACGGAAACCTTCGCGATCTCTGCAATCGTCGTTTCTTTCCCCTGACTTTCGAGACGGGGTCAGACCCTACCAATTCCCCGCAAGGGGACGGAAACCCAACCAAAAATTACTTTTGTCCTTATTTTTGATTTTTTGATGTCAGACCCTACCAATTCCCCGCAAGGGGACGGAAACCTTAATGAAAAAACGGGAGCATTTTAAAGCATTTCAAAACACGTCAGACCCTACCAATTCCCCGCAAGGGGACGGAAACTTTATGTAAACTGGTAACAATTCTAATTTTAGAGGATTACTAGGTCAGACCCTACCAATTCCCCGCAAGGGGACGGAAACTCTTTTTATTGAAAAACTTTCAACCTGGTAGGTCGTTGTCAGACCCTACCAATTCCCCGCAAGGGGACGGAAACCAAAAGATGTCGCCACGATTGCCAAGAGCCACATTTCCGTCAGACCCTACCAATTCCCCGCAAGGGGACGGAAACCCATCAAGAAATTAAAGCCGAATCATTTTACACATTCAATATTCGCGTCAGACCCTACCAATTCCCCGCAAGGGGACGGAAACCATCAGTCCGCCAGAAGTCGTAAACCTCTTGGCGGCGGTCTATCGGAAGTCAGACCCTACCAATTCCCCGCAAGGGGACGGAAACCCAACACCTTGCGCCTATGCCCTCTGAGGGTAGTGAGTTCCCGCCCTTGTCAGACCCTACCAATTCCCCGCAAGGGGACGGAAACTCCGCGTTCTGCGCGGTCATCAAACTTCCGGTGTTCGCCCGGTCAGACCCTACCAATTCCCCGCAAGGGGACGGAAACCAGAATGTACTCTGGCAGGTCCGAAAAGTCCTCCTCCAGCATCCGGTCAGACCCTACCAATTCCCCGCAAGGGGACGGAAACGATTGCTTAGATATGGAACACAACAATATTATTGTAATAGTCAGACCCTACCAATTCCCCGCAAGGGGACGGAAACCCTGGAACTTTCATGATGCATGATGCATGATGGATGGGTAAAGTCAGACCCTACCAATTCCCCGCAAGGGGACGGAAACGAAGCGGACAATTGCGTACCCCCGATACACCATGGGGGTCCTGTCAGACCCTACCAATTCCCCGCAAGGGGACGGAAACGCTTTCTTAAATCACCTTCGACAATTACATTCAAAGTCAGACCCTACCAATTCCCCGCAAGGGGACGGAAACTACACGGCAAAATGTGGACGTTAGGATTCACACCGACGCGTCAGACCCTACCAATTCCCCGCAAGGGGACGGAAACAAGATGAACATTTCAAACAAGGAAATGCTAGCCAGCAATTGTCGTCAGACCCTACCAATTCCCCGCAAGGGTACGGAAACACCGGCGGCTGCGAGGCCTTGGGCCTTTATAGCCCTCAACGTCAGACCCTACCAATTCCCCGCAAGGGGACGGAAACATTCTCGAGCATCAGGCGGTGCATGCCCGAGATCTCAGCCCCGGTCAGACCCTACCAATTCCCCGCAAGGGGACGGAAACCGGAGAGGGAGTTTGATCTCCTTGAGCAAAACGCCATAGAGGGTCAGACCCTACCAATTCCCCGCAAGGGGACGGAAACTCTCCATCCCCGTCACCCCGATTGAAGAGTGCCCAAATTTCTGGTCAGACCCTACCAATTCCCCGCAAGGGGACGGAAACCTGTCACAATGCTCCAGTGGAGGGCGGGCCTATCGATAGCATAAATAGTCAGACCCTACCAATTCCCCGCAAGGGGACGGAAACCAGGGAGCTATCTCTTCTTTCTCAATTTCAAGAATGAGGTCTAACCCTACCAGTTTCCTGTCAGGGGACGGAAACAACCCGGAACCACAAATAATATCTGTTCCGGGTTCTCCTACCTTCTAACCCTACCAATTAAGCGCAAGGGGACGGAAACCAGGGAGCCATCTCTTCTTTCTCAATTTCAAGAATGAGGTCTAACCCTACCAATTAAGCGCAAGGGGACGGAAACAGCTTTTGAAACTTAGCCTTAATAAAAAGAGAATCAGATAGTCAGACCCTACCAATTAAGCGCAAGGGGATGGAAACTTAACTCCACAAGGACACCTCGTCGCTTGTGGTGAAAGCGACCGTCAGACCCCAGCAACTCCCCCCAGCAGAGCGATCGCATTTTCACAGCCAGCAACTCCTCTAGGGGCGATCGCATTTTCACAGCCAGCAACTCCCCCCACCAGAGCGATCGCATTTTCACAGCCAGCAACTCCTCTAGGAGCGATCGCATTTTCACAGCCAGCAACTCCTCTAGGGGCGATCGCATTTTCACA
>NZ_JARPLC010000005.1:0-27242 GCF_032350395.1 Limnospira sp. PMC 289.06 | reverse complement strand
GCGATCGCATTTTCACAGCCAGCAACTCCCCCAACCAGAGCGATCGCATTTTCACAGCCAGCAACTCCCCCCAGCAGAGCGATCGCATTTTCACAGCCAGCAACTCCCCCCAGCAGAGCGATCGCATTTTCACAGCCAGCAACTCCCCCCAGCAGAGCGAAACCCCAGAAATTAGTTAATTTTGAGAGCGATCGCCAGGGTATAATCACCTGCAAGGGATTTTTGCTAATTGACTCAATGAAACCAGGTCCATCGACACCAGAAACACATTTGCCAACCTTTCCCGTTTTAGGATTACCAGTCCATTTGGCTGATAATTATAGCCAGTGGCTGTCATGGCGGCTGAGTCAGGGTTTGGGAACTAATGTCATTACCCTCAATGCTGAAATGGCGATCGCCGCCGAATCTAATCAACCCCTAGCCCAGTTAATCCGAAGCGCCGACCTAGTCATTCCTGACGGCGCGGGTGTCGTGCTTTATTTGAAATTCAAAGGACACCCTATCCGCCGTTGTCCCGGAATTGAATTAGCCGAAACCCTCCTTAATCAGGTCAACCAGCTAAGACCCTCTGGATTGGTGTTTTTCTATGGTGGAAAACCTGGTATTGCTCAAAAAGCAGCAGACAATTTTCAGCGCCACATTAAAGGCTTGGCGATCGCCTCCTATCACGGCTACCTGTCCGACTCCGAAGAACAGGAAATGCTTGCCAGTCTCCAGGAACTACAACCTCAATTAATTCTAGTCGGTTTAGGCGTTCCCCGTCAAGAGTTTTGGATTGCTAAACATCGCCATTTATGTCCTGATGCGGTGTGGATTGGAGTCGGTGGCAGTTTTGATATTTGGGCCGGAGAAAAACAACGAGCCCCCGCTTGGTTTTGTGAACATCATTTAGAATGGCTTTATCGTTTGTATCAGGAACCTTGGCGCTGGCGGCGGATGTTGGCTTTACCCCATTTTGCTTGGAAGGCTTTAATCAAGTCTTAATTAGCCGATTCCACACTCCTCTAATTTAGCCATAATTGCCAAAATTCTCGCTAATCCAAACCCTCCCAATTTCCCCATTAATCTACTGGCGATCGCAATATCCCCCACCCTCCCCGACGGGAGATGACCGGGGGGGGCTTTGTCTATTTCAAACACTAGGTTATTGTACCATAACCAGTCATTCGGTCGCCGCCATCCCACCCTTTCCCCAAACAGGTTATAAGTCTCTATATCCGCATTGGTAGAACCCCCGATTTCCTTCCAAATTCGATACTGGACACTAAACCCAAACCGACCATTACTATATTGACACCAAAGCTGATCAATGGTGCGGAATATATCACAGGGTAACTTTCCCAAACTCTCGATATCCAAAGAACCTTGACTTTCCCGATTTGCTACTGCTAAAATTAAGGTGGTCGTTTCCCGGTCGGCATCCCTCCATCTGCCACTTTTGAGCAGCTTTTCCAGGAAGCTATAGTCCGTAGATGGTGATAGCCATGACTTCATATCTTCCCGCACTTCTTGGGCGCATTGGTAGCGTTTATTGCTGCTGGTCATCACCATTTTATCTAGCAGATCCGCTAACCGAGAATTAAGGCGATCGCCTAAATATTTGCGCCAATTCCATTCCCCATCATGAACATTATATAATTGCCAAGGTTGCACCTGGGTTAACAAATAAAGACAGGTCACACCCAAGCTATAAATATCACTGCTAAAGTTAGCCTGTCCCAAGGTTTGTTCCGGTGCCGCATATCCCGATGAACCTATGCTAGTCCCCGGACTCGTTAAAGCCTTCGCTGTGGCAAATTTTGCCGCCCCAAAATCCACTAAAATCAGTTGATGATCGGGATGTCTTCTGATAATATTATCCGGTTTAATATCCCGGTGAATTACCTGCTTTCCATGGATAAAATCCAACAGAGGTAACAAACTACCCAGGAGATTAATCACCTGTTGCTGGCTAAATTTTCCCTGGGTTTTTAACTCATTTAGCAGCGTTTTACCGGGGATATATTCCTGCACTAAATATTGGCGATTATCCTGGGTAAAATAAGCATAAAGTTCCGGGATTTGGGGATGATGTCCCAAGTCATCTAAACGCACCGCTTCCAGTTCAAACAGTTGTTTAGCTTTCACAACTCCCTGAGTCCCCACCCCTTGGGGAAAAAACTGTTTAATCACACAAATAGGCTTCGAGGGTTTGTCCTCATCAATGGCTTTAAAAGTGCGACCAAACCCTCCCTGACCGATAATAGCGATCGCCCTATAGCGTTCTTTTAATAATAGTTTAGCACCACATCGCTGACAAAACTTGCTATCAGGTGGGTTATTAGCCAGACAGTCAGGATTTAGACATTGACTCATTGACCCTCCCTCATCGACAACCCCCTAGCCTTATTTTACCTGACCCAGTGCGATCGCTCCATCAACCAAAAACCACCGCCGAATTAGCCGGGGAAATCCGAATTTTCGTGTTAGTATATTCTGGAGTCCATCCCGACATATTGCTAAAATAGCGCACCGCTTTAATTCTCTTAGTATCCGTTAGGTGAAACCAGTGTTCTGTCCCCGCTGGAACATTAATATATTCTTCAGCTTCAATCACCAACTCCATTTGACCACCATCAACACCCACAAAACCAAACACACCCTCCCCATCAATAATATAGCGCACCTCATCATCAGCATGGGTGTGGCACTGCTCAAACTTAGCCAGTAGGCTGTCTAAGTTAGGGATATCGGGATGTAAAACGATTAAATCCCTCGACTGATAACCAGCCGTTTCCTGGAGTTGTTGAAAATAGCCATCCAGAGATTCTAACACCTGTTCTTTTTGGTGATCATTCAAAGCCGCCTCACTTAACAAGCCGCGAATTTCTGGGTTATCTCCCACCGGCCATTTATTTAAGTTAACATTCAAAGCAGAAAGTTCTCGGCTAATATCTTCTAGGTTAGAATAACTCGTGCCATTTTCCAGATGTAAGATTGCCATAGTTACTATTGATAATCAGCGCCTCTTATTATACCATATTCACATAGCCCAACCCAGAAATCATCACTTATGTCTGAAGATACATCAACCAACCATCAGGACCTGTTAGAAACTTGGCGATCGCAAATTCGCCAGGCTGATATAAATAACGTTTTCTGTCATTGTCGAGACTGTGAAGCCGAGTGGGTAGGTTCAGCCTGGGATGAAAACTGCCCTAGTTGTGGAAGCACAAAAATCGAAAGGATATCCTGTTGGCAATTTCCCGATGATTAACACTTCCCCACCGCCCAGAAACCCCTTTTTTTGTAGGGTTAAGAAAAAGGCAAGAGCCAGACATAAGCCGGGTTCTGTTGTCTCAACTGCAAATAGCAATCAAGATAGCAGTTATCTATCTGGGATATCTGTTACCAGATACCTCTAGCGGTACACCATAAACGGGATCGGTAAAAGACCAACCGTCATCCCTGCGACCTTGCTCCCAACCGGGGTTTACCGAGCCGATACCTCACGATATCGCTGGTGCGCTCTTACCGCACCTTTGCACCCTTACCAGTGAGCTAAATAGCCCCTTTGGCGGTATGTTTCTGTGGCACTATCCTCACGATCGCTCGCACTGGGAGTTACCCAGCAAGTCTAGTCTTTCGGGAGCCCGGACTTTCCTCAGATTCAAACCAATGAATCCGCAACCGCCATCGCTGACTCTTACCCACACCAAATTATAACAAATATCCGCACGCCCCGCCTCAATTTCCCCCAGTCTTTAGCTGATCGGTAAGAATAATAATGGGAATGGCTGGACAAAATGGGGATTAACTGTGAGTCGGAAGTGGTTGGAAGTTTTCAAAAACAAAGGGGCTGATCTCAAAGAAATTATCGCCTGTGCGATCGCCAATGCAAGCATCATCCTGGGAATTTTGTTGCTGAAACAGCTAGGAGGACTCCAGACCCTGGAATTGATAGCCTTTGATGTGATGGTGCGACTACGCGACGATTTAGAACCAGATCCGCGATTATTGATAGTGGGTATCACCGAGGAAGACATACTCGCCTTTAATCGCTGGCCTTTATCTGATGAAGTTATCGCCCAACTTTTAGATCGCCTCTCCCAGCTACAACCTCAAGCGATCGGTTTAGATATCTATCGCGACATTCCCTATGAACCCGGACATCAATCATTAGTCCAACAGCTTGACAACCCCAAAATTATCACCATCAAAGCCCTGGGAGACTCAGACATTCAGGGAACCCCCGCCCCTCCCACAGTCCCCCCCAATCGCGTCGGATTCAATGATTTGTTACTAGACCCTGATGGAGTTGTGCGCCGCAATTTAATGTTAGCCACCATTGAAGACGAAACCTTCTACTCATTTTCCATGCAACTCGCCCTCAGATATTGGCAAAAACAGGGCATTAACCCCACCAATAGCCCCCTTCACCCTGATGGTATTCGTTGGGGTCGCGCGGAATTTTTACCCCTTCACCACACCAGCGGCGGATATCAGACCATTGATGACCAAGGATATCAAATTCTCCTCGATTACCGCTCCCGTAAAGCCGTCGCCAGGGTTGTCAGTGTTAGCGAAGTTATCTATGGTAACATCCCCCCCTCTTGGGTAGAGGATAAAATCGTCTTAATCGGAACGATCGCCCCCAGTGGAAAAGATCTATTTCTGACTCCCTATAGTCCCAGCCGCAAAATTTCCCCCAAAATGCCAGGAGTGTTAATTCACGCCCAAATGGTTAGCCAACTTTTGGATGCAGTGGCGGGGGAACGTTCTTTATTTGTGTTTTGGCCACAGTGGACAGAGTTTATCTGGGCTATAGTTTGGGGGGTAGCAGGTGTCATGGTGGTGGTCGTGGTGCGTCATCCCCTGGTGTGGATATTTTGCCCCCCACTCATGTTAGGAATTTTGTGGGTGGGGGGATTTTACCTATTTTTAAACAGTGTCTGGGTTCCCATGATTGCGCCTAGCCTGACTCTCCTATTTACCTCTGTGATTGTGATTATTTATCTGGGATTTCGTGCCCAGCGACAGCAACAGGTGGTGATGGGATTACTCGGACAAAATGCCTCCCCAGAAATCGCCAAGGCTTTATGGAATAGTCGCGATCGCCTGATGACTAACGGGAAGTTACCCGGAGAAAAACTCGTGGCTACTATGCTATTTACTGATATCCGCAATTTCAGCACTATTTCCGAGCAAATACCCCCAGAACAGCTAATCGAATGGCTCAATCAGTATCTGGCTACCTTAACCCAATGTGTTCATAGTCATCGAGGCATTATTAACAAGTTTATGGGGGATGGGATTATGGCTGCCTTTGGTGTTCCTATCGCCCGCACTACCGACGCAGAAATCGCTCAAGATGCCTATGCAGCCGTGGCTTGTGCTTTGGAAATGCGCGATCGCCTCATCGAGTTAAATCAACTTTGGCAATCCCAAAATCTACCCCTTATTGAAATGAGAGTTGGGATTTTTACCGGACCCTTAGTTGCTGGCAGTTTAGGCAGTCGCGATCGACTAGAATATGGTTTATTGGGAGATTCTGTTAATATTGCTTCTCGCCTCGAAAGTTGCGAGAAAGATAGACAGTCTGAACCATGTCGCATCCTCACTGCTTATCAAACCTTAGTCTATCTTCCCGATGTTTTTGATCTGGAATCTTGGGGGTTTATTCCTCTCAAGGGAAAACAGCAACTTATTGATGTTTATCGGATTGTCGGCTGGCAATCTCCACCTCAAGCATAACACCCCAAATAGTATTGATTCAGTCTAGGCTTTTTTGTCTTCTTTAGCAAACCCTCCACTTGAGACAATAATACCTCCAAATCAATCGGTTTATAAATGATGCCATCCACATCGATATGAGCCTCTTCCCGGTCTTCTAAATAGCCACAAGCCGTCATAATTAAGACGGGGATAAATGGGAGGCCTTGTTGACACCTCAAAATTTTGATCACATCATAACCGCTCATTTTTGGCATCATTAAATCCAAAATAATTAAGTCGGGTGTTGATGACTCAACCATCTGCAATGCCACCTGACCACTTTCGGCTGTTTGCACGTTATATCCGGCATCTTGCAGCAGAATTTCTACTAATAATCTGCCATCCATAGAGTCATCTACTATCAGAATATTAGCCGAATTGGGTGGAATTACACTCTCGCAACTGTTCATGTGAATCATAATAACTTACTGTTGACAATATCAAGCCTGATTTTCCCAACTATAC
The DNA here is from genome assembly GCF_032350395.1 of Limnospira sp. PMC 289.06. Taxonomy (NCBI): domain Bacteria; kingdom Bacillati; phylum Cyanobacteriota; class Cyanophyceae; order Oscillatoriales; family Sirenicapillariaceae; genus Limnospira; species Limnospira sp. PMC 289.06. The sequence continues at coordinate 21,023 of NZ_JARPLC010000005.1, read as the reverse complement.
CCCCTAGGAGGCTAGGGCGAAAACTCTCAACTTTGATAACAGAGTTAATCCTGATATCTGGGTCAGTAGTATCATAGAGATGGCAATGATTTTGAGGGTAGCTTTCTCAGTTACCCATCCTATACTAAGAACTTATAATCTGTCTAACCTCTATCTAGGGAAGTATAAAATACCTATGTCAAGATTTGATGTTAACTTATCGGCGAATCGGCTGATTAACATAAATCTACCGATATTGTCAACAGGCTAAAACCCATGTTCTCAGGGAAGAGACCATCACAGAAAATCAGTCTGGGGGAATAGTAATTAATGCAATTATTCAATCCACCCGGAGCGTAAAGCTCTCACCGCAGCCTGAGTGCGATCGTCAGCACATAACTTATTTAAAATACTGCGAACATGAGTCTTAACTGTACCCACAGTAATATATAACTTTTCGGCAATTTCGGCGTTACTGCGTCCGCCGACAATCAATTCTAAAACCTCCAATTCCCGCTCAGTTAAGGGACAAGTAGATAAAAATTCTTTATATTCTGGTTCAACAGCATTTATAGTAACAGTAGCCGCGTTGGTATTTTCCCCGGGTAGATTTTGAGCCTGTTGTAAAACCGTGCGAGCAATAACCGGGTCAATCCAGGAATTACCTTCACTGGTGACTTGGATGGCTTCCATTAAGCGATCGATACTCACATCTTTAACACTATAAGAATCTGCCCCCGCCGAAAAAGCGCCCATCACAGCATCTTTATTATCGTGCATAGTCAAAATCAAAACCTTAGTATTGGGTCCCTTTTGGCTACGGAGATATTCCTTAAAAGTTTGAGTTAATTCAATCCCATCAATATCAGGTAAACCAATATCAATAATTGCCACATCAGGTCGAGTCAATTTCAACACTTCCAAACCCTGGCGACCGGTGGCGGCTTCCCCGACCACCTCCACCTGTTCACTCTGTTGTAGGGCGGTTTTTAAACCCACACGAGTTAAATCATGATCTTCAATTAAAACCACCCGAATAGTTTTCATCATTTACCCTCCAGAAAATTCTCAAATACCAGTAGTTCAATCCTAGACAACTTAAAATCTGCCATCCTGTGACTGGTGCGACGCTGACCCTGAGTTATTGTCAGCCCAGAAACAATGATTGTACCACCTTTAATCGGACATAGAGATAATCTCCGATTCTAGGCAAGAGTATCTGAATCAGACCGGAGCCATTAACTGTTAAAGTGGTCTAAACGCGCTCTATAGTGTCCCCAACTTTAGCTTTTTGGATAATTTCTGACCAAATACAATAACTATGTATTCTTCTGCTGTCCCCTCAACATACTCCCGCCCACATATTTTAGCGGTTGATGACTCCCCAGAGAATCTATTTCTGATTGAAGCCATGTTAGCCGACGAGGGATACACGGTCTATTGTCAACCGGACGGAGAGTCAGCCCTAAAAACGATATTAGAGAAGCCGCCCCAACTGGTATTATTGGATGTGATGATGCCGGGAATTGATGGCTACGAAGTAACTCGGCGTATCCGCAATAACCCTAACCTCCCATTTATCCCGATTTTATTGATTACAGCCCATGATCAATCTAGTGTAGTGGAAGGACTGGACGCGGGGGCTGATGATTTTATCCGTAAACCGGTAGAAATTGACGAACTCCTAGCCAGGGTGCGATCGCTACTCCGACTTAAAGAGAGTATAGATGAACAGGTGCAAATGGCACGCCAACGAGAAGATTTTGTCTCTCGCCTCACCCACGACCTACGGACTCCCCTGGTGGCGGCAGATCGGATGTTAAAACTATTCCAGCAGGGCGCATTGGGACAAGTGACCCCAACTATGTCGGAGGCGATCGCTACCATGATTAGCAGTAACCAAAACCTCCTACAGATGGTCAATACCCTATTAGAAGTATATCGCTATGAAGCCGATCGCAAAACTATTGCCTTCTCCAGCCTAGACTTGAGTGCATTAGTCAAAGAGGTAGTCGAAGAATTGACCCCCCTGGCTATGGAAAAAGGCTTAATTATCCATATAGACGAGATCCAACCGGATCTATCAATGGTTGGCGACCCCTTAGAATTGCGCCGGGTGGTGATGAATTTGCTGGGAAATGCCATTAAATTCACTGACCTGGGGAAAATTACCGTCCGGCTACAGGTAGCAGCCAACCCCACTAATGGCACACCTGAGATAATTCTACAAGTTGAGGATACCGGAGAGGGAATGTCGGACCCCGATCGCGCCATTATTTTCGATCGCTTTCGTCAAGGAAACCATAAGCGATCGGGAAGTGGCTTAGGACTGCATTTGGTCTCCCGAATTGTCGCCGCCCATCATGGTATTATTGATGTCACATCCCAAAAGGGTCAGGGTAGCTGTTTTACGGTGAAATTACCCCAAAAGTTGGCCTAAAAAATTAGTGCGAGTTTTCAACATAATCTCGTATACTGGTACACTGCGAGACTAAAATTTTCAATTGAGAACCTACCCGCGATAACCATGAGAACCTACTACTGCGGACACCTAAGAAGTGTTAATATTGGAGAAACAGTCACCCTCTGCGGCTGGGTCGATCGCTATCGCGATCATGGGGGGGTGGTATTTCTGGATCTGCGCGATCGCAGTGGTCTGGTACAAATTATCAGCGATCCTGAACGCACCCCTAATTCCTACGGGCTTTCTACTTCTGTCCGTAATGAATATGTTTTACGGATTACTGGTCGAGTTTCACACCGTCCTGATGAGTCCATCAACCCCAAAATACCAGGGGGCGATATAGAAGTATATGCTGATGAAATCGAAGTCCTCAACGGACTAGGAAAGCCTCTACCATTCCAGGTCGGGAGTAATGATAATGAATCAGTCCGCGAAGAATTACGCCTCAAATATAGATATTTGGACCTGCGACGGGAACGCATGACCCGTAACCTACAATTGCGCCATGAGGTGATTAAGGCTATGCGGCGCTTCCTGGAAGATCAAGAACATTTTATTGAGGTGGAAACCCCAATTTTGACGCGATCGACTCCCGAAGGCGCACGGGATTATTTAGTTCCCAGTCGGGTTAACCCCGGAGAGTGGTTCGCCCTTCCTCAGTCTCCCCAATTGTTTAAACAAATGTTGATGGTCTCCGGGTTCGATCGCTATTATCAGATCGCCCGCTGTTTCCGCGATGAAGATCTACGGGCTGACCGACAACCGGAATTTACTCAGTTAGACATGGAGATGAGTTTCATGTCTCAGGAGGAAATTCTCACCTTAAATGAGAACCTGGTTTGTCATATTTTTAAAACTGTAAAAGGTATTGATTTACCCCGCCCCTTTCCGCGCATGACCTATAAGGACGCGATGGAACGCTATGGGAGTGATAAACCCGATACCCGCTTTGGCTTAGAACTTGCTGATGTTTCTGACCTGCTGAAAGATTCCGGTTTTAAAGTGTTTTCAGCGGCGATAAAATCGGGGGGAATTGTGAAAATCCTGCCGATTCCTGGGGGAAATGATTTGATTTCTAATGTGCAAATTAAACCCGGTGGGGATTTGTTTAAAGAAGCCACGGAAGCCGGGGCGAAAGGATTGGCTTATATTAGGGTGAAAGCTGATGGACAAATTGATACTATCGGCGCTATTAAAGATAACCTGAGTGATGAACAAAAAGCGGAAATTCTCCGGCGCACGAATGCGAAAGCGGGGGATTTATTACTGTTTGGTGCGGGGGATGTAGCCACGGTTAATAAAACCTTGGATAGACTGCGATTGGTGATTGGTCAAAGGTTGGGATTGATTGACCCTGAACAAATTAATCTGCTCTGGGTGACGGATTTTCCTATGTTTGAGTGGAACCAGGATGAAAAACGCCTCGAAGCTATTCACCACCCCTTTACTTCTCCCCATCCTGATGATATTAATGATTTGAAAACGGCTAGGGCTCAGGCTTACGATTTGGTGCTAAATGGTACGGAAATTGGCGGCGGTAGTCTGAGGATTTATCAGCGGGAAATTCAAGAGAAGGTTTTTGATGCGATCGGTTTATCTACGGAGGAAGCCTACAACAAATTTGGCTTTTTATTAGAAGCCTTTGAATATGGAACACCCCCCCACGGCGGTATCGCTTACGGTTTAGACCGCTTAGTGATGCTATTAGCTGGGGAAGATTCGATCCGAGATGTGATTGCATTTCCTAAGACACAACAAGCCCGTTGTTTGCTTACTAATGCACCCTCTGGGGTTGATCAAAAGCAGTTAAAAGAGTTACAGGTAGCTTCTACCTATAAGCCTAAAAAATCTGAGTGATTTTGGTGGTGGAGATAATCACGATTCGCTGTTCTTAGCACAGCGATCGCATAAGCCAAAAAATTCCAGGGTATGATAGTAAATCTTAAAATTGTGGGATTGTTGTAAGGTGGCTTCTAAATGATGCACTGGACACTCATCAATCACAATTGAGTAACCACACTCAACACAGGTGAGATAGTGTTCATCCTCCTGTACCAGACTATAAACAGATTCCCCGGTCCCTAATAGCCGCACATGAACCAAACCCTCCTTTTTGAGTGCATCAAGGGAACGGTAAATTGTGGCTAGTCCCATAGCCTGGTCATTTTTACGCATTTCCATATACAGATCCTGAGCCGAAAGCGATCGTCTCAGGGCTTTAAGTTTGCTCAAAATTCGTTCTTGACTACGAGTCCGACGAGTTTTCATCACTTCCCATTACCATTGCTCAATTTGGCGCTTATCTATAGGCTATCATTAATCATAACAATAGCAACCAGTGTCTACAACTATTATGATTCAAAGTCGTCTTTTAAATAGCTATTCCCCCAATCCGGTTTTCGCCCGCCACGAGACGTTTCATCCTCGGTTTGGCTGGCTAAAAAAAGGTTTTGAGCTGGCTAATAAAGATGCTGGTATTTTTTGGGCGGAAGATGCTCCGGTGCGCCTGGGAGTTGGTAAAAATATGGTGCGATCGCTTCGTTATTGGTGTCAAGCGTTTAAGATTTTAGGAGGCGATCGCCCCTTATCACCCCATCAAAATTACACCGTGGTTATCCCTCAATTTTTAGTCGAAGACAGATAAAAAACTTGGATTTTTTAACCTGTGAACACGGGGATATGCACTGTGGGGAAAGACTCCGAGATATGCGGTTGATTGTGATTGACCAATGGCAAAAACTGTCTTCAGTGACGTTTAATCCTCCGTGAAGGCGATCGCACGTTGAGGGTTAAGTAATGGGAAGACCTGGCGGGTGATCAAACCTCCAGCGTACCCCTGGTGCAAAATGTCACATAAAACTTGGCTATAATTTGTTCAAAATCTATCAATTGAACAGGCAAAATATACGATGGAAATTATCAAACTCAAAATCCGGGCGGATGGGGAAGGAAAAGTTATTTTACAAGTTCCTCAAGATTTAGCGAATCAAGAGTTAGAGATAGCTGTTATCTATCAATCCGCTTCTCCACCTTCCGCCACTCAAACCCCAGACGAATTAGGCTGGCCTCCGGGATTTTTTGAACAAACCGCAGGCTGTTTAGCCGATGAACCGTTGGTCAGATATGACCCAGGGGAATATCAGGTGAGGGAAGAAATCGAGTGATTTATTTACTGGATACAAATGTCTGTATTCTCTACCTAAATCGTCGCAATTCTGGAATTCAGGAACATTTAGAGCGGTTATCTCCCAGGGATGTGGCGGTTTGTTCGGTGGTCAAGGCAGAATTGTTTTATGGAGCGATGAAAAGCTCAAACCCCTCTCGTACACTGGCGCTACAGGAGGTATTTTTAAGTCAGTTTGTGTCTTTACCGTTTGATGATGCAGCAGCGAGTATTTATGGCAGGATTCGCGCTCAATTAGCCGCTTTAGGAAAGCCAATCGGTCCCTATGACCTCCAAATTGCAGCGATCGCTTTAGCGAATCATCTGATTTTAGTAACCCATAATGTTCGGGAGTTTGCACGGGTAGAAGGATTACGCCTAGAAGACTGGGAAGCCTAAATCTGAGGCGCTATCCGTCAGGATGAGAAGCCATGGCAGGGTCTCTATAGCCGGTAGGTTGACTTTTTACTCCAGCGCGGTACTATGGACGATGGACATCACAAGCTGATCCAGTCCCTGAGTTAAGAATGTAAAATTTTATTGCTCAGGCCGATCGCCCAGGCACAGACTGGGTAACAATAAGGGTTTTGCTTACCAGACATCACCGGAAACCATCGTGATTCAAACCAGCCTCAATCGTCATATCATCGATCCACCCCCAAGCGTGAATCCGGTTTTTGCCCGTCACGAGACCTTTCACCCTCGGTTTGGCTGGCTAAAAAAGGGGTTTGATCAAGCCGAAAAAGATGATCGTATTTTTTTGGCGGAAGATGCTCCGGTGCGCCTGGGAGTTGGTAAAAATATGGTGCGATCGATTCGTTATTGGTGTCAAGCGTTTAAGATTTTAGAAGGCGATCGCCCCACGGTATTCGGTGAAAATATTTTAAGAGATGACGGCTGGGACCCGTTTTTGGAGGATCCGGCTTCTCTGTGGTTGCTACACTGGAATTTGCTTAAACAACCCTGCGATGCTGCTGCTTGGCATTATACATTTAATCAGTTTCGGCGGGTGGAATTTTCCCAACATGATTTGTTTGTGGCTATCTCCGACTATGGGAAAACTCTTAAAAAAAACCTGGCTGATTCTTCAATTAATAAAGATGTTAGCTGTCTGCTAAGGATGTACGTTAAACAAAGCCGAAATCACCAAGTTAGTGAGGATTCGATTGATTGTCCTTTTGCCGAATTAGGGTTAATTCATAGGGCTGGCGACTCTAAATATTACACCTTTAGAGTTAACCAGAAGCGCAATTTACCCCCGGAAATTGTAGTGGCTGCTTGTTTAGAATATGCGGACTTTGTGGGGCGTGAACAACGCACGCTCGCCATCTCCCGACTGCTGTATGATATCGGTAGTCCGGGGATGGTTTTTAAGTTGCCAGAAACTGCGGTCTGTGATGCCATTGAAAAGGTGGCGCGGGGATGGAATGCGATCGCTTTATCAGAAGCCGCCGGATTAATTCAGTTTTCCTTTAACGAAAATCCCCAAAAATTAGCGGATCATCTGCTGGGGATGTATTACAATAAAAGGAAAAATGACTAATCAAATGCCTAAATTTTTATCAGATTATTTTAGCCTCAATCGTCGCTATTCTCGGTCTATCAATATCGAGCGAGATTTCGACCAAGTAGAAGCCTTAGCTGGATATGTTCTGACAGAGCGATCGCTAGATGCTCTGGGGCGAATTTTAACCGGATTTACCACCCCCCAAGCTAACCGCGCCTGGACTTTAACCGGAGTCTATGGAACCGGGAAATCTTCCTTTGCTCAATTCTTAATTTCCGCCTGTGCTGACCGCGAAAATACCGCCCACAAGGAAGCATTAGCACTAATTGAAACTACCCTTGGCAGCGAAAGTACAGAGTATTTATCATTAACTAAGGCTATCCCCAAAGCAGGTTTTTTTCGCGCTGTTGTAACCGCCCAGCGGGAACCTTTGAGCCATACGATTGTTAGGGCGATGTATAAGGGTTCCCAATTTTTTGGGCAGAAGAATAAACCCGCTAAAACACCGCAAATAGCTAAGGAAATAGTAGATTTATATACTGATGTTGAAAACGGCAAATCTATCCAAACATCAAAGATTATCAAGTTGGTTGTCGAAGTAGCCAAAGCTGCCCAAACCCCTGTCTTGATATTGATTGATGAATTGGGAAAAAACCTAGAATTTGTCGCCCAAAATCAGGGAGCCGAAGATTTATATTTGTTGCAGCAATTAGCGGAACTTCCTAGAGAGACAGATTCTCAGATTTATCTAATTGGATTATTGCACCAAGCCTTTGCTGACTATGGGGAAAGATTAAGTTCGGTTCAGCGCAACGAATGGGCAAAAATTCAAGGCAGATTTGAAGATATCCCCTTTAAAGATTCCGCCCCTCAAATGATGCGATTGATTGGTAAAGCCATCGATTCTGCCAATGCCGGAACCCATTTAGAGGGGGTTAATAATTGGGCTAAAGAATGGTTCGATTTACTACCTGACACACTCACGGCAGACATCACTACGGACGTGGTAGGTGCAACCTATCCCCTGCATCCATTGACGGCGTTAGTATTACCTGAATTATGCACCCAATACGCCCAAAATGAACGCTCCTTATTTACATTTCTCACCAGTGCCGAGCCCTATTCCTTCAGGCGCTATTTAGAAGAGACGACGGCGGATGATACTAAACTGCATACATTGAAACTCGATCGCGTTTACGACTATTTTATCGAAGCTGTGGGAATGGGTATCACCTCCCGCCCCAAACTGCAACGATGGATAGAAGTACAGGGCTTAATTAACGATGTTTCCAAAACCCTGGATGCTGACAGTTTACGGGTGCTTAAAACCATCGGAATCTTAAACATTGTCACCACCACGGGGGGACTGAAAGCTACGCGATCGCTTGTAGCTTTGGCAATGTGTGACCTTGTGGACGAGTCCCCAGAGTGGGAAAAGACAATTGATAATTTGCTGCAAAAAGGAATCGTTACCTATCGGCGACAAGTCGATGAATTGCGGATTTGGGAAGGGTCTGATTTTAATGTAGATAGCGCTGTAGCTGACTATTTGGCAAGCGATCGCACTACCCTAGTCGAACTTCTGTCGGAAATTCGCCCTTTGGAACCCCTAGTTGCCCAACGCCACAGTTATATTACCGGTACGCTGCGCTATTTTGAACGGCGCTATCTCGATAATCCTATACATCTCTCGACTCTTTCTTGTACCCTGGAAAATGCCGACGGTGCGATCGCTTATTGGGTGGGGGAAGAATCGCCCAATAATCCGCCGGAAATGACCACCGACGGCAAACCTTTAATCGTGGTTTGTGCCGCTAAATTGGAGACCTTGCGGATACAAGCGCGGGAATTGGCGGCATTGCGATACATTGAAAATAATGCCCCGGAATTACAAAGCGATGGGGTGGCGCGCCGAGAAGTACGTTACCGCTTAGTGCAAGCTGAGGAGTTATTTGATGATGCCCTAAGTCAGGCTTTTGACCTGGCAGAAAATCGCAACCGCTGCTGGATTTTGGGACGACCAGAAACTCTCAACCACGTTACCGATTTAAACGCACAACTCTCGCGGGTGTGCGATCAGGTTTATTCTCAAACGCCCACTTTGTGGAATGAACTAATCAATCGGCGCGACCTCACCTCCCAAGGCGCTAAGGCGAGACTGGAGTTGATTTCGGCAATGTTGGAATACGGACCGCGCCAACAGTTAGAATTGACAGGATACGGCCCGGAAGTGAGTATCTATTACTCGGTTTTATCGGAAACCAAAATTCATCGGTGCGAGGATGACCAGTGGGGATTTTACCCGCCGCCAGAAGATTCGGGAATTTTCACGGTTTGGGAGGCGATCGAAACCTTTTGTCTGGAAGCCAAAGAACAACAGCAAACCTTAGATTTGCTTTATCAGCGCCTGCAAGCGCCTCCCTACGGCATGAAACAGGGAGCGATTCCGGTGTTGTTGGCGGCGGTGTTGTTTTACCATGTGGATGATGTGGGGGTTTATAAAGATGGCTCCTTTATCCCCGTGTTGGGATTGGAACATTTCGAGATATTGGTGAGGTATCCCGATCGCTTTTCGGTGAAATACTTTGAAGTCCTCGGAGTGCGATCGCAAGTCTTTAAAGAATTGGAGGACATTTGGGGCAAACGCAAACCCCTCAATAAACCAGGGCTTCGTAATACCACCCTGTTAACGGTCGTTAAACCGTTGTTTCAGTTCGCTAAGGCTACCCCCCTATACCACTCAAACTCAGCGCCTCAGCGCCCAAGCAGTGGGGGTATTGCAGGCGTTGCAGCGAGACCAGGAACCCGATGAACTGGTTTTTACATCTTTACCCCAAGCCTGTGGGTTGCCTGCAATTACCACCGGAGAAGACTCTGATGCCAATATTGCCAAAACTCTCCGCGCCAAGCTAGTGGAAGCCTTGCGAGAGATTCAGACGGCCTATGATTGCTTATTAGACCAGTGCCAAACCCGCTTATTTGAAGCCTTTGGCATCAGAAGTCCCGAAACTCGCCTGCGGGAAGATTTGCGAGTCCGCGCTAGTTATATTAGCGGTCAGTGTTTAGAGCGCACCCTCAAGAGTTTTGCAAGGGCGGCAGCGGAGGAAACTAAAAGCGATCGCCAGTGGTTAGAAGCACTGGTGATGATAGTCGCCGACAAACCCGCCGAATCCTGGACTGATGAAGATGCGACCAGATTTGAAATTAAACTCAGTGACATCTCGCGGCGGTTTAAGAACCTGGAAGCCTTGCAAAAAGAAGTCGCCGCCAAAGGGGAGGGATTCGAGGCGCGGCGGATTACCGTTACCCGTCCCGACGGCGAAGAAACTCACCGCATGGTCTGGGTGGAACATGAGTCGGAGAACCAAATAGAGAAATTGGTTGAAGCCACCTTACAAAATCACCTTTTGCGGGATAATCCTCAACTTCAGCAAGCCTTTGTTGCTAAACTAACCGAAAGAGTTTTGGGAGCAACATCCCAGGAGAATCTTGCTCAAATGCAGAAAACCCGTCAGAATACGAAGCATGAGCAACAAACCAATTAGACATATCCTCGGTTTATCCGGCGGCAAGGACAGCACAGCCCTTGCTATCCTTCTGCACAAACAAGTGCCGCAGATGGAGTATTTCTTCTGCGACACCCATAAGGAGTTGCCCGAAACTTACGAGTATCTCGATCGCATCAAAGCCCGCTTAGGGATTAAAATTCACTATCTCAGCGCTCACCGAGGATTTGACCATTGGCTCGACATTCATGGCGGGTTACTTCCCTCTCCCCAAAAGCGCTGGTGTACCGTGATGATGAAAATTAAGCCCTTAGAGGAATTTGTCGGGGACGACGAAACCATAAGCTATATCGGCATCCGCGCCGACGAAAACCGGGATGGCTATATCTCCACCAAGCCGAATATCCGCCCCGTATATCCGTTTAAGGAGAAGGGTTTAGTTAAAGCAGATATCCTCCGCTTGCTAGAAGAGAGCGGCATCGGGCTCCCCGACTATTATCGGTGGCGCAGTCGTTCTGGTTGCTTTTTCTGTTTTTTTCAGCGAAAATATGAATGGGTGAAGCTCGCCGAGGAACATCCCGATCTGTTTGCCCAGGCGGTTGACTACGAGCAAAATCATAGTGACGGCAGACATTACACTTGGACAGATGGGGAGACCTTATTAGAACTACTCGAACGCAAGGAGGAAATTATTGCCAACCATGAGAAAGCAATGGCTAAGGAAATAACCAAATCAGTCCCAAATCGACCTCTAGCTGATGTCCTCTCTTCAGTCTTAGATGAGGAAGATGAGGATTTACCATGTTTGGCGTGTCATTTGTGAAACAGAAGCAAATAGTATAGGAGGGGTACACGAATGCCAAGCGATCGGCTGGAGTTTCAAGGGGGAATCGAGATTGCCAGAATTCCTGAAACTTCAGGTTTGTATGCTTGGTACTACAAGCCGTTAGTTATCGAGCCTAAATCAGTTGAACAAATAATTTCATCTTTCCTTGACCTTCCCGGAGAAATATCGACAGAAATTCAAATGCGTTATGGAGTTCGATTAGTAGCGAAATCGTCTTTAGATGTTGTTTATGGTTTTAAAAGACAATTAGCCTCTGCCGTCATTGCAAACGCCATTGATAGTGCAGATAATTTATTGGTAAATTTCCTAAAATCTAATTCAGTATATTTTTTTACACGACCCATTTATATAGGGATAGCAAAAAATCTTAAACAACGAGTGTATCGCCAGCACTACTTGTGTTTAAATGAATACTGGGATCAGGATTCCGCTGTAAGCAAACATTTGGACGTTTTTCCTGATGCAACAGTTCAATCGACAATGGAATACCTAGGCTTGCCGCATTCATTTGCACTTGAAGCCCGAATTAGAAACATACCGCTAAGAGATTTAGTAGTGCATATATATCCTACTAATGCACTTCCGGCTGATATTGGTCTAGATACTGAAGATACCGAATCAGATTCTGCTTCTAGACGCGATCTAGAGAAGGTACTTCAACTTGTGACAAATCCAATTTGTGGGAGACCCTGATATGTCATTTAGCTTTGGAGTTCAAAAAGATCCGATTTACGGAACCTACGGCGAGTTTACTATCGGTTCAGACGATAACCGAGTCCGCGCTCAGTTTCTGTTAACCAAAATGAAACCTGGCTCAGAAGGGATTTGGGAAAACTCTCTCGCTTCTCAGATGGTTCCTTGGCGGGAAGTTTTTAATATAGAAGAATTAACATTTGATGAACTTCTCCAACGGGATTTAGATGATTCTCGCGTTGCTCATGATATGATACCTTATCTACTAGGAGAATCGGGGGCATTTGCCCGATTTTTTCCTCCAATTATGGCGGTATTAGTCCCTAAAAAAACGGAAAGAACGGGAATCCAGTCTTACTACCCAGCACCGCGCAACGTCACTGAAGTGTCAATCAGCTTTGGTGACTTATTTGATTTTGAAAAAGCTCAAATTGAAGGGTCTATTACTCCGCTGGGAGTCATCAAATATAACCGACAAAAAACTGCCTTCATTATCGTTGATGGTCAACACCGAGCCATGGCTGTTTTAGCGTTACACAGACAAATCAACGATAGCTGGTCTGGTAATAACTTTGCCGGATTTTACAATCACCTCCACCTCACGGAAAATCAAATCAAAAATATCGAATTACCAATTTGCATTGTTTTCTTTCCCGATCTCCACGAAGAAAATGAACAATTCAAGCAGAAGGGAATCAGCTTGCCAGCAGTATGCCGGGAAATATTTTTAGTCGTCAATAAGAACGCCAAGCCAGTCAGTCAATCCCGAGAACTTTTACTGGACGATGAAGACTTGGCAGCTAGGATGATGCGTGAAACCCTTTCCAAATTAAAAGGTCGTGGTGAGTCAGAGGCTTCAATTGCTCATATTTATTCCTTTGCATTTGGAGATTCAGTTTCTGAAGCGCAACACCGCAAGACTGAGGTTGTAGCGGGTCAACTTGAATACACCTCTGCAGTAGCTTTGCACAAAATGCACGCAGCCGTTGCCTTTGGTGTACCCTCCGCTTTCCAGCTTGACTCTAAACAAGATATCACCGATGGCAGAAGAATCCAAAACTCAGAGCGTCCAGCTACAATTTTGATAGGAACGGAACTGCAGAAGTGGTCTACACTTTCCCGTCGTTCTGGTAGATCTCATCCCCCGGATGAAGTGGAACAAGCGGTCAAGCTCTTGGGGAATGTTTCGGATGCTGTGATGCTTCCACTCTTTGATCGGTTTCGTCCTTTCGCCGTACACAACTCTGAAATGAGAGCCTTACGCACTCGGTTACTGGATCCAAATTTGAGAGCGGATCCGATTCAGCGCAAGTGCTATAGTCTGCTGTTTGAAGGGAGTGGAGTCCGAAGTGTTTTTGAAGAACATATTAAGCGGCTTCGCGAACGGGAAGACCAACTCCAAGAAGAAGGTCGATCAATTGGAGATTATGTAAAGAACCAGCTACAAGATGCTAAAACAACTGCTTCAGCACTCAATCGGTACGAAAATGAGATCAAAAACCGAACAGCCGCTAAGTTCTTTAGTATTGATTATGAGAGATTTTTCTCTGCTGAAGGCGGCAATGAAGCCGAGCGAAAAGAGTTACTCAATCGAGCCAAGTCAATTTTTGATACGGTTTCCACACAAGCTTTCCAACTCGGATACTTGATGGCGGTTCATTCAGTGGTCGAATTGATGCTAGATACAGGTACACCCTATGATCGGCGTCTTCAGGTCATTAAATTTGTTTCCAATCTGTACCTCAACGCACTGAACACCTACTTTTCATCTGGAACAGAGGTGGAGCATCGGACTCTGACAGGTTTTGTGAATGAACCCAGAGCAAAAGTCTTCGCACCCAATGAAATAGGTTTGCGCGGTCTTTTATCTCAAAGTGTGAAAGAACTTAATGAGAGTCAATGGCTCTTCTTTCGTTATGCCATTTTAGAGATGGTTCACTGCAAACACGCTTATGAGACGCTGCTACAGGGATTAAACACAGCTACCGATGTTTCCCTGTCTGAAGCATATAGAAGAAATTTGCCCTACTTAACTTACGGCATTGTTGAGGTTCGTAACCAATACATTAAAGCAGCAGTTGATACATCCCTAAATTCCACGGAGTTTAAACAAGAGATTCAGCTTGTAAAGGCGAAATCAATTGGTGAGAAAAAATCTGAAGAAGAAATCGCCCAACTAATTGAACAACTAGAAGCTGAAAGAAAAGCAGAAGTCCAAGAAAAGTGCAAACAGAATATCAAAGCGAGTTTGGGAGAACTGGCGAAAGATGATAAAATTTCCAGCCGTCTTTTAGAGAATGTTTCTATGCAAGATAGCGAATAAATACTAGAATAGCTAAAACGCCAGCAGCACCGACCCGATTTGAGGCGATCGCCTATTGAGTTGTCGTAGGTGATAGTCACTAATCCTAAAAGGAGGCGATCTGTCAATAAAAATCTTGAGGATATCCGCAGAAAATGGGACGTTTGATTCCACAGCAGGTATTGAGGAAGGGATGAGTTATTATGACGACAGAGAGCGATCACATCTATCTGAACCATATTTTAGAGTGTAGCGATCGCATTCGAGAATACACCGGCGAAGACCGAAGTATTTTGATGCAAAATACATTGTTGAAAGATGCGGTTTGGCGACGGTTACAAACTTGAGTCTGTCCAGGAGTGATTGACTAAACCCATGATATTCAGAACCCGTTACTATCGAGATCATGTATCTGTTTGGCGGCGGACATCAAGGAGGAATTAGGTCTGGTACTCTCAACGTGCCGGGAATTGTCGGGTTGGGAGAAGCCTGTCGCCTGCGAGGTTTGGAAATGGCAGAAGATGAGGCAAAAATTGCCAATTGGCGCGATAAATTACAGGATTTACTACTTGACAAAATATCGGGTTTGGTGATTAATGGAGATATTAATTATCGCTTATCGGGAAATCTGCATATTTCGATTCCAGATGTTCCTAATAGTGCGATTATAGCACGGGTGCGCGATCGCCTGGCAATTTCTACGGGGGCGGCTTGTTCCTCTGGAGTAGAAGCACCGTCCCATGTTTTGCGGGCGATCGCTTTATCCCCAAATGCCATGGAAGGTGCTTTGCGGATTGGTATCGGCAAATTTACCACTGAGTCGGAAATTGATCGCGCTGCGGAGATTTTAGGGGGTGCTATTGGTACTATCCGTGAGGTGATGGAACCCTAGGGCGATCGCAGCTTTCCCCCCCTCCCAAATTGCTATAATACAGCAACTATTTTTTACAGGTTCTCCAATGTCTATCATTACCCTTGAAGTTCCAGACGAACTCTGGGGAAAACTGACACAAATGGAGGCTCGCCTTTCATTTCTGTCAATCTAAACCGGAGGCGATCGCTTTGACTGCGGAAAAAAGTATAGAACTAAGCCAACACGCCGTCCTAAAAATTGAAGTCTTAGCCACTCACGGAATCACGATTTCTCCCGAGATAATTATAGACACAATCCGCTCGCCAGACAAAGTAGAGTCTAGCGGAGGAGAAAAATACATCGCTCAAAAAAGATTAAATGAGACTTTAGTTCTCAGATGCGTCTATAGAGAATATGCCGATCGCATTTTAGTCATTACCCACTACCCACGAAGGAGGTCGCGATATGAAACGGATTCGATATAGTCCAGATGTGGATGCTTTGCTGATTGAACTATCAGACGAACCCATTGCCTATGCTGAAGATGAAGGCTCCCTGATCATTCACTATTCTCCCAGTGGAGATGTGGTGACAATCGAGGTTTTAGATGTCAAAGAATTTATGGCTAAAGACTCCACTGCTAAAGTTAGTTTTGAAAATTGACGTTTAGCTTGATGTGAAAACTTTAAATGCGTGAGTTAAATGTAACCATTCCCGATGCCTTGTACCAACAAGTAGCAGAATTGGCAGCCCGAGAAAATATCTCCCTTGACCAACTGGTTGCGATCGCCCTTTCGGCTCAAGTTGCCGCTTGGATGACCCAAGATTATTTAATAGAGCGAGGAAAACGAGGAAGTTGGGAACAATTTCAACAGGTTTTGATGAAACTGCCCGATGGAGAACCGGAGGAATTTGATAAGCTGGAGTTGTAGATTGCTGAAGTTGCGATCGCCCACTCTAGGGAGTGTAAAACACATTCCTAGAAAGGCGATCGCAGGTTTCCCCACTCCAAAATTGCTATACTCGACAGGGTAAACGCATCTAATTTGGTATAAAATTTAACTGACAAAAAAGCTGGCATCCAGTATGTGGGAATCAAACGGGTGGCAATGAGTGATGATTACAGAATGCTTATTCTCAAATCCTAGTGTCAATCCTGATTGAGATGTGCTTACCCTGCCCCCTCCCCCTATTTTCGTCAGATGACCACCTATATCTACCCTATTACCCATATTAGAAATTTACCCTCTATCTTGCGTTCTGGTGGCATCCTCGCTAACAATCCCTTAAAATCTCAGGGCATCAATTAGAAGGTCTAAGAGGGTTTATAAAAGCAGGTTAAGTTAGCGGTAAAAACTTGCTGGAATGTAAAAATTATCCATTGCCAGTTTAGGATATGCTACAAACTCTCAGTAGTAATCTGCAAAATTAAATGGTGACAAAGAAAGTTAGCAGGATAAGGCTTTCCTGTTGGAACTGGACGGCGGTGTTTTGAGATTTTATGAATTCTATTTAAAAAATGTGGATGATGATACAAACTACAGGAAAGTTTGGCTTCAATATTACTACATACTTTACTGGTTTGAGTAGAAAAAAGATACCCAAGCATACCACCTTGGCTAGAAAATGGTGCGTATCGACAAGTCAAAAATTCATTATTAATGTCGTTTATATACTCAGAAAGTTTCCCCTCGGAAGGAAGCACCTTTGCTTCTAACGGCCACATCATTCTTCCGTCACCACCATGCATAACAAAAGCAATATCATATTGTGGTGACTGGGCCGGTGGTGCCTTCCTTGTTTCAAATTCATAGGGACCATGTTCTACATCAAATGGCTCCCATCCCGTCATACATTGTCGAATTCTTGGTACAAATCGTTGGGTAATCGTCCTTTCTCGCTCCTCATAATCTTGTTCCCAGCAAATTGTTAATAAGTCACACTCTCGGAGCCGGTCATATCCCTCCCAGACTAATGTTAGGATCAACATTGATTCGTCTTCACACCACTCTTTTGCTAGTTGAACAAAATCAGGTGGAACAGGTAATTTTTTGGTTTCCCACGGTGTTGGTCGTCTCCTAGCCACTTATGACTCCTAATTTAATTTATGAGTAAGATTCAAATCCGCTGTGCCACATCATAAGAGCAGCAGCCACTTCGTCAGCATCCCGTAAAGCCATAGAGCGTGTCCAGTAGCGTCTTTTGTCGGGTTTTACAAAATACACAGTAGGAATGGTTTTTCCATCCAAGTGAATAGAATCATATATTTTAGCAACACGCTGATAAAATATTCCCCCCTCCTCTATACTGGACTTTTCTAAAAATGATTGATTTAACCTCTCTAACTGTTCTATAAGCTCTAAAGAATCTAGGGGTTCAACCTCGATTTCTTCACCCTCATCATTTGGGGTGAGATAAAAAGCAATTAAACGAACCGGAATAGAGGTGTGGTTTTGCTCTTGAAAAATTTTAACACAGATGTTTTTATTTGTTCCAAACCCAGCTTTAATCACCTTTAAAAAATAATTGCAATATTCATTTAAGACATCTTCCGAAGCTCCTGTTTTAAGATCGCTAGATTGGGAACGAGTGCTTTGCCGTCCAGGAGATGAACGATTACCTTTAAAATCAGGTAAAGTGTAATTAAAGATATCCTCAATTAGCAACCACTCACTATCCTTTAAGGAAAAGGCTTCACGCACACGATGGTCTACATCATCAAAATCCAATCTTTGAATATTATGTAATCGCATTGGACTTTCAGGAATTGGAACCCGCAGCAATTCGTTAATATTAGGTTCAGGTCTATAAGAAGCAAAGCGGCCACTTGACAAAAGAAGATAATAAACAGCAAGCTTGCTGTTATAAGTTAGACAAGCCGCTTCTAAAGTTGAAGTATATTGAGGTGCAACATGGATAGTCACGTAACTTTCAGAACAAAGCACTCCTTGCTTATCTTCATCTGATCGGATAATTGCTGCTTGAAATCTTTTGGAATCAATTGTCCAAGCTTGCTTTAAAATTAGTTGGGGTATTTCAAACGCCGACAAATCGCTAGAATCTCGTGAATGGGTATCAGGATCCGCGTTAATAGGCAAATCTTCTGGATTGATAAAAATAAATGGACCCTTGGGGAACTGCCGTAACAGGCGTTTTCCCAGTATATCTTCCTGATACTTTTTTCTATCACCCCGGATAATACCTTGTCTTTTAATGGCAATTTTAGCACGCTCCAGTTTCTCAAAGTTTTGTCCTTGGCTCAACCGGCGCACTAAAGCTAAATCCCGTCTGCCGCCCCACATTAATACAGTCCACACCAAAGAATCTTGGATTGCTTCTTGCGGATAAATTAAATTGATATCATAAGGTTCTATAACTATCCGGTAATCATCTTCATTACTGGCAACAGGCTTTGGGCAGATATAAGACAATGGTTCACCATTGGGCAATTCGGCAGACATCGTGACAATGCAAGTGGGTGAAATAGCATCTTTGAATAACCCAAATCGCAAAGCAGATAAATTCACAATTTCATCTACTTTATATTCACAAAAAAGTTTGTGCCGGAATTCTTGAGCTGTGCTAATTTGATTGAAAATTAGCCCCCCAGCAGGCTGCATCATTGCAATCGGTTGACCAGCCTTTGCTAAAGCCGCAGATTTGGGCAAGAAAAGTGGGCCAATATTGCCGTAAGTAATCGGCCACTCATTGTCTCTTGCCCAAGAATTCGCAAATCGAGTAACGGTATTTCTTCCCCAAGGAGCATTACCTATCACTAAATCGTATTGCCCCGCATCATGCACTGTGCGAAACCCTTCTACATTTTCTTGGAAAAAGTCTGCGGATATTAATCGCTTGTCTCTCAAGCGTGGAAAGCGTACTTGCTCCCAATAATATCGAGGATCGATTTCATCACACATAGTCAAGTAAAGGCTAAATGAAGCTACCCTTACTGCTTGCGGATTAACATCTACTCCAAACAAATTACCTGCAAGAATTTGTTGCAATATGGGTGCAGTTATTTCTTCGACTGGATAAGCTTTCTTCCATCTATAAATAAGTCGCTGAAATGCTTTTACTAGAAAAATGCCCGATCCACAAGCCGGATCAAGGATTTTCAGATCCCACTCGTCACTATCCCACGGCAAGACGCCATCCAAGATAAAGTCAACCAGATGTCCTGGAGTATAGTGAACTCCTTTGTCCGCATTTTTTTTTCCCTTGTCAACAAATTCTTCATAAATACTACTAATGAACTCAAGGGGTATGGCATCAAAGGAATACTGCGGCCAGAGGCAACCCTGTCCCGTTTCCATTTCCAGATCGCCACTGACAAATTCTGCAAGCAGATTGAGATGTTGTTCAGTGACTTTATGTTCCTCTACTTGCCATTCGTGTTCGCGTTCCCCTTCGGTCGCTCCTTTTCCGGGAAATAAATCTCCATTAAATTTATTGTTAAGCCAGCGAAAGAAATTATAAGTATCTGTTTTATTTCGCAAAATTTCAGTTAAATTTGCATGGCTTTCTAATAAATATGCTTGTTCATATAAATGAGTTAGTAAATCTGGATTGAAAGCGGCGTTTCCCTGGGAATCTTTTCTGTCAAATAGAAATTGAATGAAAATAATCCGGGCTAATAGATCGTGGATGGTGTCGTAATCGAGTTTAAGTTTATTAAGTTGCTTGCGGACACTTTTGAGATTGCTCAGGAGCATTTGGTCAGCAGACTGGCTACGCTGAAATCGCTTATTATTAGCTTGAAAAAATTGCCCTGACACCAAATCAGCCCAGTGGATGCGGAAAGTATCAGCCGCCTGTTGCGAGAGAGAGGGCTGATCAAATAATTCAAGTTGCTGACGCGAAACTTCAGCAACTGGTCTGAGATTCTCAAATTCGGTTGGTGGGCCTTCGTAACAGCTCCAAATTCGCAACCGATCTGGTTCCGCCGTAATTAGCGACGGAGAGCGAGCAAAACTCCATGCAAGTCTGTAAGTTTCTTTAAGAATGGCCTCTGATACTGGAATAGGAAACTGACAGACCACGGCGATAGGGGCCTCAGTTTCATCCCCTTGAGGATTTGGAGCCAGCACTCCCACTTGGAGGTCAGCACCAGAACCATTTAAAAGATTTTTGATATTCCTTCCCAGTTTTTCCCGAGCTAGGCGTGCATACACGCTGGGTCCAGCACCTGTTGGCTCCATGACTTGAGCCAGTTCAGGCCAGTGGAGCTTTTGGTGAGCTAGTTCTAGTAATCCAGAAACAGACATAGGACGGTTTAAGCTGCCATTACAGCAGAAGGCGACAAGAGGGCTATCGTTTTCTTGATTGAAGACGATTTGGCCTTTTCTTGCGGTGTTGTCATCCGTTATTATATTCCAGTAGCGCTAAAATTAAATAAATTGGTGCGAGACGTTTAGGAGTCAAATAAGGCTGCAATGCCTGAAATAACCTCCTAGTGGGACTTGCACCCCTTGGTGGAATATAAGGGATTCGCACCCCTGACCATCCCATAACTGTTTATATGTCCCGACGCTTGGAGAAATCTAAGCAAGGCAGGGGACTCAAGGTCATAAACCAACTGAGAAATCAGGGCGTTGAGAGTAACGGCGATAGCCACCCCCAGTTTTGGGAATCACAATCTCAGGATTGAAGCTGGGAACGGAAGGCTCCGAGGTGCAACCCAACACCAGAATCGAGACCACTGCCAAC
>NZ_JARPLC010000004.1:33624-99134 GCF_032350395.1 Limnospira sp. PMC 289.06 | reverse complement strand
CGCTGAGTCTGAGCCTGTAGCTTTGGTTGCACCTCAAATCGGCTAATTTATAGCTTTGATTAAATTAAGCGCCTCCCACCAGGGGGGCGCTTTTTGTTTGTTTAAACTTCACCTAGCCAAAAAAACCACCCGGTTTTTGACTCGAAGGTTAAGATACAGAAACCGGGTGATTTTTAAGTTTTTTGGGTTTATAGTTCTAACCTAGGTTCTCCTCAACTTGTCTCAGAATAGAAAATAAAACCGTAATGCTACGATCCGCGTAGTTCATTAGTTTTTGCATAATGTTGGAAAATGTTTCAGAAGAATTGTGAATTGAACAATTGCTAGGCTGAGGAGCCTCTAAATATGAGTTAGTGCTTTCACTTGTGGTCATAATTAAAGTGCTGTTCTCAGCCTTATTCTGTTTAGTGATTGAGTAACTCTCATGCAGACACTATAGCATAAGTATTGCCAAAAGCGCCCAAATTCCCGACCAAATCTATCTAAAGTAGTACATCAAAGCCCTATCAATCATGAATCTCGCCATTAGGCATGATCGCGCCATGTAGGTTTACCCCAATGGTATTAGCACTACTAAACTCAGTACGAGTTAAGTAGGCATAGCTAAGGTTAGCATTTCGCAAATTTGTCCGACCAAGAGAAGCATCGGTTAAATCAGCCTGAGTCAAATTAGCCGAACTTAAATTAGTCCGATTTAGTTCCGCCCGTACCAAATTCGCCCGGCTTAGGTTAGCATGACTGAGATTAGCATTACTGAGATTAGCATCTGGTAAAATTGAGTCGCACAATTCCACCCTAGGCATTTGGGCGTTAGTCAAGATGGCTCGCTCTAGTTTTACCTTAACCATGCGGGAACCAATTAAATTAGCACCACTTAAATTAACTTCTGTTAAAATCGCCCCTTGTAAATTGGTTTCGGAAAGGTTAGTCTGGTTGAGAATCGCGCCACGCAGTACACATTCAGTTAAATTAGCCCCCATTAGGTTAGCGCGAGTTAAATCAGCCCCGGTGAGATTAACCCCCTGTAAATCGGTACCTCTTAAATCTGCGCCTCGTAAATTTACACTCTCATAAATACGCCTTTCATAACGCATATTTGCACCCCGTAGACAAGCACCCCTTAAATCTGCACCTTGCAAATTAGCACCGCGTAAATCTGCTTGAATTAAGTTAGCATCAACTAATGTGGCTAGGGTTAAATTAGCTTTTCTCAGGTCGGCTGCTTGCAGGATAGTACCATGAAAATCAGCGTCGGTTAGTTGAGCGCCACTTAAATTAGCTCGTGATAGGTTAGCTCCTCCTAATTTGGCTTTTTCTAAATTTGCCCTAGTTAGGTTAACTCCATTAAGATAGGCTAACACAAAATTGGCTCCTTGAAAATCACCGCCACTTAAATTGGCTCCAATTAGGTCAGCATTACTTAGTTCAGCATTGCGGAGGTTAACACCTCGAAACAATTTTTCTCCACTTCGATATTTATTTAAGAAAGTCCGCTCATCCATCCATCTTCATCCTTGTACTTTGGCTGTTAATTTATTCGGAATTATCAATTATTAACTATGGTTTACATAGTTGATTTTTTGAGCCCAAATAAAAGACTGATCACCTGGCTTACGGAAGTAAATTTTGACAATGTTAATAGATTGTAGTTGTAGGGATAGTAACTTTTTGTGGATAAACTGGGTGGTTGATTCTGGCGCGAAACTGTGCTGGGATTCGAGAATTAGATGCAAACACTGATTTTTAGATTGAGCTAAAACGTGGATACCTTTGGATTTTACTAAGTGATTTAGGAAGGATGCGATCGCTTTAGGATTACCCTCTTTAGCTAGTTCTAGTACCTGATTAGTACCCCCGGAATCTGATATCTGAGTAGGTGGTGGTAACGGGTCAGTAATCTCTGATTTGGCTGCGGTTTGTTGGCGTTCTGTCGTTTCAGATTGATCAACTATTTCTTCTAGTTGTAGGATTTTTTCTTGAACTTGAGCAATGAAGTCTTTAAGCACCTCATACTTGAATTTTAACTGCTCCTCAACCTCATAGCTAATCATTCGGCCGTCTAGTTGGTCTTCTAAACTCTGTAGGGTATTAGCAATGGATGTTATAGCTTCGGTTACTCCCTGGCTAACTCGCTTGTGAATACCATCTTTTAACCCCAAACGTTCCTGAATAATATTGGACTTAGAACGGTTAGCCGATGACTCTGATACCAATTCGTTATTGGATAGCGCTTGACCGGACTCTGTAGGAATTGGTAAGGTTTGTAATCCTGAGATTTCCGGTGTGGGAGATGCGACTAAATTGGTGGGCATTGCTACTTGAATAGTCTGGCTTTCGTTCAAATCAATTCCCTGAGTTTTGGCGAGATCAGATAATTTTTGATCCTGACTATAATTAGATTCAGGTAATTCCTGAAAATAGTTGTGATTAACTACTTGATGATTATAGCAAAGACGCATGGTTTCAATTAAAACTGTTGCCACTTGAGCATCTTCATCAGAATCCTCTAGGTAAGCGACCATTTTTTTGAGATAAACTTTCAAATCTTCAAAGTTAGGAAACATTTGAAACAGTTGTTCAATCAGGTTATCTAACTCGATTGATTTGAGTTGTAGCCAGTCGCGATCGCTAAATGTAAACTCATTTTCTAAGACGGAAAATATCAATATCTTCACCCTTAATGGGTTGGCAGTCTGCATGATCTTGAAACGAATATCAAAGATATTATCTAGTTTTTTGGGGGGAGGATTGTGGTTAAAGTTTTCGGGATTAACTGACCAATCAAGTTGAGAGTGAGGACGGTCTGACGACTGATAGGAAGTCATAACCATCTCAGTAGAAGATTCCTGATCTCCCTCAAGGTACAATCTCCCAACTTGACTCAATACCAGATTAACAATAACTGTATATTCTGTTTTTTTGTTAATTTTATATAAAATTTTATTCAAAATACTATTAAGCCGTTCAAGGCTTTGGGTACTCCAATACAAAGATTGCACTAAATCCCGCATAGGAGTATTGGCGATAACTGCTGAATCACTCTCCCATTTTCCATGGGTAGCACAAATCATGATTTTTTTTATACGAAACACCTCATCGCTGGTATCTAAGTTTTGCACAACATCATCCAGGATCGATTTGGCTGGCATTTTTGCCTCCTACAAATCATTGATAAATCAACAGTTAGTTTGTGATAGTGTGAGCCGCCAGATTCGGCAAAATTTATTAGTCATATATAATCAATATATAACCATTCAAAATATTGGCTATATTTTAGCCTGGTTAAGTAGGATTATTTATCAGTGATTTCGCCAAAATCAACCAAGCCATACGGAATTATTTAAGTGTATTTTACGGAATATATAAACACCAAACCATCATCACAATAGAGCATTTAAAACTCGCCTCTATCTACCTTTTACCTTGTACAAGGTACATTGTAGGTCATTTATTGTATAATGGTTAATCATTCTCATTCAGCCATTTAGATTACCCCCCAGAACTGATGGCGGACTTTGATGCGATCGCACGCTTAGTGCGATATTGGTGGCGTAGGCTGCGTCAGACCCCGGCTATATCAATCATAATCGGATAGTTTTCGGTTGACACAGCCCATGGTAGCCTGTTAGCTGGTTACCAACGATAGGTGCTGATCCTACCCAAAGCCTCAACTAAGATCGCCAAGTTTTAGCACTTTTGGGACAATCCCTAGCTCCGATCGCATATTATCCCCCAGGACACTACCACTTCCCTGAAGGTAGTTTACCTATTTATGGCTGTGGCGATCGCTGTTAAGCCCCCATGAGTAAATACTCATATAGTCCTCTCCGGGACTGTCCAAAGGTTGCGGTTACCCATTTTGGATCCCATTGTGATTTCTCATTAATTTCAGGAATCAAGCCAGATCGCCTTGTAGTGAGGTCTAGCATCGCGTTAAGTCAAGGAAACTGAGATGATGTGGAAATATTTGCTATTTTTGGCTCCTATCGTTTTAACGGGTTGTCAGGTCAATTTTTCGTCTGTCTTGGAAGATATACCAGGGTTGCGAAGTAGCGATCGCGCTCCTTTGATGATGAAGGCGATCGCCTTGGGACAACAGACATATTATCAAAATCAAGGTTATTTTGCTAATTCCCTTCAGGGTCTATCTGGTCATCTCAATCTGGAAACCGACAGTTATCAATACGCCATTAAAACCGAAGGCGAAACCGCTCAAACCGTCTTCATAACAGCCACAGCCAAAACCGATGACCTGCGTAGTTATAGTGGTGTCATGACAGTAGGAAAAAACGAGGGAGGGGTGGTCTTGATGGCTAACCTGTGCCCAACAGACACACCATCTAAAATACCCCCCTTATTATCCTCAACCCCTGTACCTGGTCAAGGATTAAAATGTCCTCCTGGATCTACTCCAGTACGCTGATCTAGGCGGTTACCGGAACAAAATCAACATCATCTGTGCCGTCTGTTTCTCCTTGACCAGAAGTGATTTTTTCGCCATTAACCTCGATCGCGAATTCGGTTTCACCCAAACCAGTCAAGTTATAATCAGTCTTCTCGCTGGTGTATCCAACACTAGCGATCATCTTCCGTCCTGCATCAGTGTATTTAAACGCCAACATTTGATTTTTCGACTTATCATTATCATAAGTCCAAACCACCATATATTCTTCCCCGTGATAGGAGAAAACCTTAGAAGGACGGGTAGGAACATAGCGACCAGGAGCGCCAAAAGCCGCATCAAGGAATTCCTGAAGTGAATCATCCTGAACTACAGCATAGCTCACCTGTTCAGCCGGAAGTTCTTCTTCCTCGACATCACCTTCACTTTCGTCAACCACTTCTTCTTTATTGCGATTGCGGAAATAATCTACCGCCATCTTAGTACCAATAGCACCGACGGTAGCAATTCCAGCCCCAGCGAGAATTTTACGAAGTCTACTCATATATTGTCCTCATTGACGAATTGGGGAGTTTTAGTCTTGGGGATATATTCCACTCTCCGCTAGAATTTTAACAGATTGTTGTTAATAGCAAAATCTGCAAAAAGATGATAATATTCCTCCCTTTAGGGGGTTGACAAAAAACACCAAATGATATACCAGAGATGGATTCAGGGAGCAACTAATATTTGAGTAACCCAGATAATTTGGCTCATCAGCATAAATATAGGTGATACGAGACCATTACTGAGTCCCCTAACCCCAAACCAGATGGCTGTAGTGAGCCTTCAGTCCTGCCGAGCCAGTGGCGTTAAGGAAGGCCAGAGATGATCAAATTTAGCTATTATGTATAAAATATTTCAGACATCTAATAATTTCTGGGTGTTTAAATATGGCAATGTCGTTAATGATGATGATTGCTACCAGATATTTACGGGGCTGCATCACTTAATCTCATAGCTAAATACTAGGGAATTTTAGCATTTTTTAAACTATCATGATCACTGTTAAAAGATGATGCAAATTGATGATTACTATAGAATCTTAGAGGTTGCACCCCATTCCAGTCAAACGGATATCAAAAAATCCTATCGGAGATTAGCCAAAAAATTCCATCCAGACAGTCAGGAAGAAACAGCCAATCACGATATAATTATTCGGATTAATCAAGCCTATGAAGTTCTGAGCGATCCCCAAAAACGTGAAAATTATGACCGGAGCCTAAGCAGCCCAACCCGACCCCGTAAACAGAAGCCCAAAGGGCGGTCTAAAGATTTTGACCTAGACCAATGGTTACAGGAAGTCTATAGGCCTGTTAATCAAAATATTGAGCGGATTTTTCAACCATTTAAACAAGAAATCGATAACTTATCGGGCGACCCCTTTGATGATGAATTAATGGCAGATTTCCAAGCCTATATTGAAACCTGTAGAGATATCCTAGCGGAAACCCAAACTCGATTTCGCTCGACTCCCAACCCGGCGAATATTGCGGGAGTGGCGGCGCATCTTTATTACTGTCTGAATCATATTGGTGATGGTATCGAAGAATTAAATATGTTTACGCTGAACTATGACGAATCCTATCTACACGCTGGCCATGAATTTTTCCGCATTGCCGATCGCTTACGTCAAGAAGCCCAAGAGCAAATCCATAAATTCCTTTAACCAGAGAGCGATCGCCATAATTTCTTGAGCAGAGCATCATACCATGGGGATCGAGGTTGAAAAAAATTCGGAAACCGACTACATTAGTTAACAGAACTTAACAAGCAAAAATTAACCTGCATTTATGCAATGCCTGATTACCCGTCGCGCCCAGTTTTCAGCCAGTCACCGTTACTGGTTGCCAGAACTAAGCGAAGCCGAAAATTTTGCCAAATTTGGACAAACAGCCCGCGCCCCCGGTCACGGCCATAATTATGTCCTGTATGTTTCAATGGTAGGGGAACTAGACGAATATGGCATGGTACTTAACCTGTCGAACGTCAAACATACCATTAGGAGTGAAGTTACCGAACCCCTAGATTTTTCATTCCTCAATGAAGCATGGCCGGAATTTCAGCACACCCTACCCACAACTGAATTTCTGGCTTATTTAATTTGGCATCGTTTAGCCCCCCATTTACCCCTAACCAACATTCAACTATTTGAACACCCCCAACTTTGGGCAGATTATCAAGGAAACGCCATGGAAGCATATCTAACCATCAGCACCCACTTTAGCGCGGCTCATCGCCTAGCTCACCCTCTCCTGAATGATGAGGATAACTCGAAAATTTATGGCAAATGCGCCCGTCCTCACGGTCACGGACACAATTATCACCTAGAAGTTACCATTCGTGGTCAAATTGACCCCCGCACGGGTATGATTGCGGATTTAGGGGCTGTGCAGAAGGCGATCGATGATTATGTGGTTGAACCCTTCGATCATACTTTCCTCAACAAAGATATTCCCTACTTTGCTAAGGTCGTACCAACCGCTGAAAATATTGCCGTTTATATCCGTGAATTGCTGCAAAATCCCATTGATGAATTAGGAGCCAATCTCCATAAAATCAAGTTGATTGAAAGCCCTAACAATTCCTGTGAGGTCTACTGCACACCATCGGAACATCAAACTCCTCTAGCCAGCCATCGAGAACCGGTAGCAGTAGGTGCATAAGAGATATCAAGCCCGATATCAATTAGTCTAATGTTTTACTGTAAAAAGCAGGTATTTTGCCTGCTTTTTTTGGTGTGGCTATCAAATCCAAATCGATAGTTTTTCCTGGGGGGTCGGGGATGCTATGGCGACCAGAAACTTTGATGATGGTTGCTCAACCGGATTGACTCTTAACCAATCCTCAACTCCCTAGATTATAACTATCAATTTCCTGACCTGCAAAAATTGGGGCGTAATTATGAACTAGCTAAGACACTCCCCCTGAGTTTAAAGGATATTAAACCGGGGGGGAGTCACTATTTAGCTATCCGTTATCCATCCCCCTAATCATCAAGCAAGAGTGAGTTATATCCATGAGGCTATCGACCCTAACACTGTTGACTCTGACTGCGCTTGCAGCTAACGAATTCCTAAATCCGGCAACTGCCGCCCCTAAGTTAACATCTGGTTCTAATCCGGTTGGTGATACGGAAAATTTGGTTGATAAAATTGATATCGAAATTAGCCAAGTTGAACTGACTCCCACTGTTGGCACCCCGGAAACTTGGAGCCGGCCAGAATTAGCTGAGGATTCATCATTAACAACAGATGAAGTGGTATTTATAGCCTCAGCTTCCCCATCTTTGTCACTGGCTCAGGTTAGCCCTTCTGTAGCTAATTCTGAATTTGGCTACACGATTATATTACTCAATACTTTGCTGTTAATTTCTACTTTATCACCGACTTTAACTTTGATGTTTTTCTGGTTGGTGCGGCGCTTAGTGATTCGAGAGTTGGTGAGTGAAACTAACAAAAGATTAGATAAATTGGATGGTTTAGAATCACAACTAAAAAAATCTCATTATCAGTCTAAAAAATTGGTTAAAGATTTAGAAATGCAGTTGAAAGTAGCACAAAAGTCTATTCATTTTTTAAGGAAAGAGGTTGAGGCTTCCCAGGTATCGATTCAAGAACTAGAAAATCTGAAGTTACAGTATCTTAGACAGGTACAACAGATGATGGTGGAGCTGCAAAATTATAAAAATCAGGCGATGGAACAGGTTAATACGCCAGCCTTACCAGTTTCTGCGCCACCTATCTCTAAGCCGATATCAAAATCTCCATCTAATCATGATAATCATGAATTACGATTACCTCCTAAGCATCCGCATACTTCTCAGCCTTTAATTGCGGATGATTTCCTGAAAAAGGGGGAAGCTCTAATTAATGAACGTCAATATAAACAAGCGATCGCTTCTTGCGATCGGGCTTTGGAAATTAACCCTGATTTAGATGAGGCTTGGTATCAAAAGGGTAATGCTTTGGTGCAGCTAAAACAATATTCTGAGGCTTTGGAGTGTTATGATCGCACGTTAAAGATTCAGCCTAAGCGGTCAGATGCTTGGTATAATCGGGGTAATGTTTTGGTGCGTTTAAAACGTTATTCCCAGGCTCTTTCAGCCTATAATCAGGCGTTAAAGATTCAGCCTAATGATTATGCGGCTTGGCACAATCGGGGGGCTTTACTGCGTAAATTTCAGAAGTATGAGCAGGCTTTAGAGTCTTATGATCGGGCGATTAAGCTGGAAGCGAATCATTATGAAACTTGGCATAATCGAGGTAATGTTTTAAGTCAATTAAAACGCTATCAGGAAGCTATATCATCTTATGATCGGGCGATTCAAATTAATCCAGGTCAGTTTGATATTTGGGCAAATCGAGGGATGGCTTTATGTCATATTAATCAATATTCGGAGGCTCTATCTTGCTATGAACAGGCGATATCTCTGAATTCTAAGGAGCCAGAACTTTGGATTTCTCAGGGGGGAGTTTTAGTAAAATTAGCACGTCATGAAGAGGCTGTGATTTGTTATGATCGGGCGATTAGCCTGAAATCGGATAGCTATGAGGCTTGGATGGGGCGAGGTGAGATTTTAACGGCTTTAAAACAGTATGAACAGGCGCTGGCTAATTGGGATCGGGTGATTGCTTTACAGCCAGATGCTTATCAGGCTTGGTGTCAACGGGGAATCTGTTTAGAGAAGTTGGAACGACATGATGATGCGATCGCTTGTTTTGATACGGCGATTGCTTTGAAGCCAGATCATGCGGAAAGTTGGCGACACAGGGGCGCTTTATTATCCCGACTGAAAAAATATCAGGAGGCGATCGCTTCTTTAGGAAAAGCTATTTCGATTCAAAAAGAGTTACGCAATGGCAAAAAAGCGGCTAATAGTTCTCAATCGATAGGTGATAATAATGGTTTCTCACCTGTTCCGGCTTAATAGATGGAAAGCTGTTAATAAGTTGAGATGTTGATGAAGGCGATCGCTCGGTTAAGGTGGCGATCGTCTTAAAATTTGTAATTGTCCAGTATTGGGCAAAAAAATCCCCCAGCCGAAGCCGGGGGAAAACCATCAGGGTGCATCTACTTTTTCCTATTCCTGTCGGAGATGAAGCACTCCGGGAAATTTGAGAAAAAATTGTGAATATAACAAAGTCCCTACAATCCGACGACCGTAGGGACCAGACTATGACGTACCAAAAGGTTCTAGGCGATGATGGTGTCCCAATTAACATCAAACACAGCCACCGTTGTATTCTTAACCGATATTTTAATTTGATGAGCCAGTCGCATCAGAACAACAGGTTCCTGAATTAGCGATGGGGAGGATTTTACAGCGTCTGCGATGTCCTGGTTCATGCACTGAATATGCAAAACACCCCACCGCCTATAGACTTTACACTGTCCCAAGGGTCTAAGCTGTTGCAATTCGGCTTCGTTTTCTCGATAGAAATCCCAAATCAGCCGTGTTAACTGTGAAGGTTGTTTCATATCACGCTATGCCATTGACATCACATTAGGTTGGTTATAGTTCTAATTGAAACTCAAATTTCCCGTCACAGCAGGACCCTGACACAAGACTTAATAACAAATCCCGGCCAAAATTTGAGCCTAAAAAACCCCAAGTCAGTGTTGACAAGACTTTTAGGCGATCGCCCAGTTGAGATTTTGTAACAATATTGGCAACGATATTTAAAAGATATTTACAAAACTCGGTCGAAGCTATCATGTGCCCGATTTGAGTAGCAATTACCGAAAATCGTGACCAGGATCATATATGCCACTAGGTCTCTACCCATGATATGATTTAAGTTTTGCAAGTACCCCTTAACACACAACTTGAATAGGAAGGAGAACCCGGATTATGGCCCGTATGTACTACGATGCCGATGCCAACCTAGATCTATTGGCAGGTAAAACCATTGCAATTGTCGGCTATGGCTCCCAAGGCCATGCCCATGCCCTGAACCTTAAAGATAGTGGCATGAACGTCATCGTCGGGCTATATCCAGGGAGTAAGTCAGCCACTAAAGCCAAAGATGCCGGCTTAACAGTTTATCCGGTAGATGAAGCGGCTAAAATTGCCGATCTAATTATGATCCTCCTACCGGATGAAGTGCAGAAAACCGTCTACAAAAACGAAATCGAACCCAATCTCAGCGAAGGCAAAACCCTAGCATTTGCCCACGGGTTTAATATCCATTTTGGTCAAGTTGTCCCCCCAGAGAATGTAGACGTGATCATGGTAGCGCCCAAAGGTCCTGGACACCTGGTGCGCCGTACATATCAAGAAGGACAGGGGGTTCCTTGTCTGTTTGCGGTTTATCAGGATGCGTCAGGACAAGCACGCGATCGCGCTATGGCCTATGCTAAAGGTATTGGTGGCACTCGTGGTGGCATCTTGGAAACCACATTCCGGGAAGAGACAGAAACCGACCTATTTGGCGAGCAGGCGGTTCTCTGTGGTGGTTTAAGTGCCCTTATTAAAGCTGGATTTGAGACCCTTGTAGAGGCCGGATATCAGCCGGAATTAGCCTATTTTGAATGCCTCCACGAAGTCAAACTGATTGTAGATTTAGTGGTTGAGGGTGGTTTGGCTCAAATGCGCGATAGTATCTCCAATACGGCCGAATATGGAGATTATACTCGCGGCCCCCGTGTAATTACAGATGCTACCCGCGCAGAAATGCGTAAGATCCTCAAAGAGATCCAAACAGGTCAGTTTGCGCGGGAGTTTGTGTTAGAAAATCAATCTGGTAAAGCCGGGTTTACCGCCATGCGCCGCCAGGAAGCCGAACATCCTATCGAGGAAGTTGGTCATGACCTGCGGGCGATGTTTAGCTGGCTGAAAAAGAAAGCCTAAGATAGCCACGGGGAGAGAGTAGCCCGGTAAACTTATAGGCTGACTTTTTGCCTTAATTACCGCTATTTTCTGGCGTTGTATTCTGTAACTGTTCGACATCCCTTTCCCGTTCTTCGTTGAAATTATGGGGGGTTAGCCAGTCGGGAACCAGCCCAATTAAAAATTCGCGGCTGGTTTTACTAGCGCCCCGCACTGGGTCGGGTAGGAAGGTAAAACCATCAGCAGAGGTAATAAAGGTAACAATTAGGGCGAATACTATCAGCCCTAGAATTTTTTTAGGAGTCATATCAACTGATTGGGGTTAAGATTTACTGGGGTTACTGATATTGATAGATTATAGATATAGCAATTTACTATATCTGACGGTAGATGCCAGGAATGCCTGTTCCCTGTTTTTGGTTCCCTGATGATAGTTCTATCTTAACCTGTGTAACTACCTCCTAGCTTACTTCGCCTACCAGCCCCAGTCCTAGGAGGAGCAAGGCTTCGATTATCTGATGAGCTTATCGTAAATTACTATGGCTGATGTTTTAGAAACTCCCGAACAACAAATTGCTGTGATTGAAGCCAATGCCGAGAAAATATCGGAAATGAGCGATCGCGGCTACAAAAACAGTGGAGAAAAAGGAACAGTGGTGCTGTTGCGCCAGTTGGAGAATAACTCGACGGAGTTGGAAGAATGGCAATTCCAATACCGTCCTATGAGTAGTCTTGATTCTATGCTGTCGGATTGGAAACAGATGAAATTGCAAGAGATGCTCATTGCTTATAACCCTGATGTATCTGTGGTTTGCACTTTTCTTTATCCTAATGGAACTCATACTAGCTACCATTTTGGCAAAGTTTAGGGTAACTGGTCTTTGAGAAATGAATCAACGAGGATCTGCATAGGTTCGGGAATTTCGGTGAGTAGCCGCACTGGAAAGGCATCGGTAGAAATAAACTCAAAGTATTCTGGGGTGAGAAAAATTTGATATTTTTCGGCTTCTGGTGTTAACTGTGCGGCCATGGCTAGGGTAAAGGCTTTGACATAGTTTTGGATATCGGCGGCGGCTAGACCTGCTACTTCATCACCAGATAGGGGTGTACTGGGAACGCGGGATTGATCTAAAACAAAATCGGGGTCTTTGGCGCTGAGGTGGGTTCCCCCCAAAACTCCAACTAACCATTTAGGTGCGGGAATTTGGGGAAATATGGCGATTTGGTCGGATAAGGCGGGGGTGAGTTTATCGGCGGAGGTGGAAAAAATGAGGGTGGGAACTCGGATTTGAGTTAGTCCGGTTTCACCAAAGATTAAGGATGCGGTAGGATTAAGGGCGATCGCTGCTTTGATGCGAGGATCATATAGCCTATAGCGATCGCCTGGTAGTTCAGTGGCGATACATTGGGTAATTTGTCCGGAACTTAAAGTAATTGCGTCCTGCTGACAGCGCTGGCGTAGGGAGTCGAGTTGAAACTCTCCCCCAGCTATAGTTAAAGCTGTACCACCACCGAGGGAATAACCAATCACTAAAACCCGGTTAGGATTAAGGCTACGTTCTATAACTCCACCGGTTTGGGTGAGTTGAGTTAACTGATCGAGAACAAAACTAATATCCTGGGGACGTTCTAACAACTCCTGTGGTTGCATTGCCAGATTTTGGCTAATATAGGTCTGGTTACTGCCGGGATGTTCTAAGGTGACGAAAGCATAGCCGTGGGATGCTAGGTGGCGGGCTACATATTGTAATTCGTTGCGAACGGAACCGCGACCGTGGGTAAACAGTACCACAGGGCGATCGCTGGTGACGGCTTCTGACCAATAAATATCTACATCAATGGTGCGGTTTCTGGCTGTATCCTCAAAGGTATGGGTAGTGGTGATCACTTGGTGAGGACCTGGTTGGGTGGGGTCTAGGGGGAGGGTTAAATTAGCATCTGTGGGTCCTAATTGTTGGACTATTTCCACCATAAACTGCTGAGTCCGCCAAAAGGAACGGTTGAGGCGACTAAACACATCAAAGGCGACATCGATATCAATTCTCAATTCTGGGTTAGGGTAGCTTTGTAAAAACCCTAGTATTGATAACCCAGACTCGCTTTCGGCGGCTTCTAATAGGGCGGTTTTAATGTCTGCGCCTCGGGTTTGGGGGTCCTGAGTGCGGGTAATGGTGGCAATTTCGTCAAGGATGTTTTCGCCAATTTGGGTTGTCAGTAAATTGCGGACGGCGGTGGGTGGGATGCCTATTTGGGAATTGAAAGCGGCCAGGACTTGTTGTTTTTGTTGAGCAGACAAAAACAGTTCATAACCTCGGAGTCCGGGGGGAGCTTTTCCGGTGTTGGCTAATATTTCTAAATCTTCGATCGCCAAGGACAGGGACATAATCCCTTGGCGAACTATAATTGTTTCTGCTGCCTTCACTGGGGTAGCGATCGCAATATGAGTCCCCAATGCGATCGCCGAAAGTACAGCTAACTTTAACCTAGACCATTGAAAGTTCAGCCCCATGACACCTCAGATTACTTGTTGAAAAAAAAGTGAACCTAATCTTTTTGTAACACCTCAGAGAAGGCAAAATCAGGAGCAGCTAACACAAAAAT
Organism: Limnospira sp. PMC 289.06; assembly: GCF_032350395.1. Taxonomy (NCBI): domain Bacteria; kingdom Bacillati; phylum Cyanobacteriota; class Cyanophyceae; order Oscillatoriales; family Sirenicapillariaceae; genus Limnospira; species Limnospira sp. PMC 289.06. The sequence continues at coordinate 85,260 of NZ_JARPLC010000004.1, read as the reverse complement.
TGTAGCGGGTAATCCTGTAGCCATTTTCTGGAGGCGCTCGTAATATTCACTGTACTCTAAATCCTCTTTGGGGGTAGCCATACCCAAAAATACCAAATCGGCATCCTGAGAGGAAGACCGTAGAATTTCCGGGAAAGGTTGTCCTTGAGACACAATCACCTGGGGTTTAGCCCCAATGCGTAACTGTGTAACAACTTTAGCCAAATTAGTCTGGGCTGCTACGGCTGCTGTTTGGTCGGGTACAACTAAGTTTAAATTAATTTCGGCTCCGCGCCACTCCAGACTGGTCCGCAACAAATAAGCCAGAATTAGCATCAAGCCTCCATTAGTATTAAGACCCCCCCACCAGATATCAATCTTCTGTCGATCGCTAAATCCCTGATCTGATTCATCCCTTAATATGAGTACACTACGAGCGGTTTTGTGAAAATGTACTAGGGTTTCACAATATGATTTTCGACGTTCAGGGGATTGGGAATCTCCTAATAAAATTGTATTGGGTACTAAGGGACCAATTCCGTAGGATTCTACGAGTTGACGGGAGCCAGTGAAGGGATCATCAGCCATAATTACCCTGACTAAGCCTGCTATGGCTCGTTTTTCTAAATAATCGCGCAAAATCGCTTCTATTTCATTTCTTTGGGTCGGACTACGGGAGCCTGTGGGTAAGATGGTGCAAACAGTAAACAGGCTGACGTTATGACTAAAATTAGCTGCTAATTCCACTAAAGACCAACGTTTATTGGGCGCACCGGAAAAGGTGAGGATATGGGGTCGCCAGTTTTTGGTGTCTGGGGTGTAACTCAGTTGAAATAAACCTCGACGCACTAGGGCCATCCAAACTCCCTGACGGATATCTCCCCAGGCGCTTTCTAGTTCTCGTCGCTCTAACCAAATATAGATACTAAAGACAATGATGGCGGCGATAATGGTGGCGATCGCATCAATGAGGAACATTACCCCTAAACAGCCGACGACTCCTAACAGAGATAATAGCCAGTGAACTTTGAAGGTGGGACGAAAGGAGGGACTTTCTAAAAAGGTCTCGATACCTGCTGCTAGGTTGAGTACCAAATAGGTGGTCAGAAAGAACATACTCAGCACTGGGGCGATCAGGTTGAGGTCGCCGACAGCAACGGCGATTAATACAAATCCTAGGGTAACAACTGTGGCGATACGGGGTTCATTATCGGGTCCCGATCCGGTTCCTAGGAATTTTAACCAGTTGGGTAAAATGCCATCTTTGGCTAAGGCTTGCAGGACTCTTGGCGCTCCTAATATACTACCTAGGGCGCTCGATAGGGTGGCTCCCCACACTCCCAGCAGGATAGCGGGTCCCCAGAAAGCTATCCGTTTCATGATTAGCGCATCGACTAGGAGGCTGTCTGTATCCCCTTGCATCCACAATAGGACGGGTAGCAACATATATATTACATAACCTGTGCCGACGGCGGCGAGGGTTCCTGTAGGGATAGATTTGGTGGGGTTTTGCAGATCTCCTGACATATTGACCCCTGCCATAATTCCAGTAACGGCGGGGAAAAAGACGGCGAACACTTGCCAAAATCCTACTTTGGGGAGGTTGGTGGCAATTGCTATGTCTTGTGTGCTGGCTTCGACTGGACTACCGAATAACAGGGAGATTAGGGATAGGGCGATCGCTGCCATGATGAAGTATTGGGCTTTAATCGCTAATTTGGCGGACTTAATGGCAATTATCGCCACCATGATGGTGGTGATGATGGCTACAACTTTAATATTGAGTTGGGGAAAGGTGATGACTAGACTTTCGGCAAAACCAATGGTATACAGAGCAACGGAGATGGCTTGGGCAAAATATAAGGGTATCCCAATGGCTCCGCCGGATTCAATACCGAGGGAGCGACTAATCATATAATAGGCTCCGCCGGCTCTGACTACTTGATCAGTGGCGATCGCACAAATGGAAAGGGAGGTCAGAAAGGTGATAGATGTTGATAGGGTGACAATAGCTAAGGTTCCCCACAGTCCCACCTGACCGACTACCCATCCAAATCGCAGATACATAATCACCCCCAGGATGGTTAAAATTGAGGGAGTGAAGACACCACCAAAAGTCCCTAAACCTGCTCCGGTTTGGGAAGTTGGCGGGGGTTCTGATGATGGTGGAGATGGCAAAAAGGGTAGTTTCATGATCACACTATGTTTCAACCCAAGTCAATTAGACTTACCGGACTCGAGAAGATACTCTAAGAAGGTCTGGGCGACAACTGATAATTGTTTCCCGTTGAGGTAGGCTGCATACCAACAGCGTTGGATGGGAAATCCTACCACATCTAAAGTGGTTAGCTCTCCTCGATCGCCATACGAGTTTAATGTATGTTTGGATAAAACGGAAATCCCCAGACCTCCGGCGATCGCTTGTTTGATCGCTTCGTTGCTACCTAACTCTAGGCGTACCCGCACTGATACCTTACTCTTGTCAAATAATTTCTGCACTGCCCTACGGGTACCTGACCCAGATTCTCGCATGATAAATGGTTCATGGTTCAGCGCTTCAATGGGAATTTGGGTTTTACCGACGAGGGGATGGTTACAGGGGGCTACCACCACTAGGGGATTATCTAAAAAGGGTTTTGTACAAAGGTCTATATCTTCGGGCGGTAGACTTAGTATATATAGATCATCTTTATTTTCCAGCATCCGTTGGGTAATCTGTTGGTGATTGATCACCTGTAGGGCAATATCAATGGCTGGGTAGTTTTGACAAAAAGACCCTAACAGTCTGGGAATAACGTATTTAGCTGTGGTGACTACTGATAAACTTAATCGTCCCTGTTTAGCGCCTTTCAGGTCAGCAATGGTCATATCGAAATGTTCCAGGCGCTGGAAAATATCGTGACAGGTCGCTTGTAACTCCTGACCCGCATCAGTAAGATAAAGTTGTTTGCCAATTTGCTCAAATAGTGGTAGTCCCACCGCTTGCGATAGATGTTTGACTTGACTTGAGACAGTGGGTTGGGTGATCAATAACTCTTCTGCTGCGCGAGTGAAGCTACCGTGACGCGCTACGGCTTCAAAAACCTTTAACTGATGCAGTGTGGCCTGAATCACCAGCTTTGTCCTCCAAGTAATGGGCGATGATTGTACTATTGATTTAAGTCTATCAAAATATAGATAATATACAATAGATTGACACTGATATAATTACCTATATCGGTTATAGCAGTTCCTGGATCATAAGGGGGCAGAAAGCCTTTTTTCGGCTGGGACTAATTCCTGAGCCTGTATAACTCATGGGTATGGAGGGGCGATCGAGATTTTTGATCGCGATCGCTCAGATCCCAACCCTAAAACTTTCATATAGATTATATTTACAATACTTAATATTTTTTTTAGCCATTTAGTGATATAGATATTTTTTCCCAGATACCCGATATGTGGTTTTGCAAAGAAATATAAACAAATGTAATGGAAATATTAACAATATTAAAGGTTGACTGAAGCCATTTATTGATAGTATTTTAATCAATCGGCAAATAGCCGGAAATTTAAAGAGCGATTCCTCAGAAGGGAGATATAAAGGAGTTATGTCTTACTCTCAAACTCAAACCAAATCGAAAGCCGGATATCAGGCTGGTGTAAAAGACTATAAGCTGACGTATTACACGCCGGATTATACGCCCAAAGATACAGACATTCTGGCCGCGTTCCGTGTTTCTCCTCAACCGGGAGTTCCCCCGGAAGAAGCGGGAGCAGCAGTAGCAGCAGAATCTTCGACCGGAACTTGGACAACTGTATGGACTGACCTGTTAACAGACCTCGATCGCTACAAAGGTCGTTGCTACCACATCGAACCAGTACCCGGCGAAGACAATCAATATTTCTGCTTTGTTGCCTATCCGCTGGATCTGTTTGAAGAAGGTTCCGTTACCAATATGTTAACCTCCATCGTGGGTAACGTATTTGGATTTAAGGCTCTGCGGGGCTTGCGGTTGGAAGATATGCGGATTCCAATTGCTTACCTGAAAACCTTCCAAGGCCCTCCCCACGGTATCACCGTTGAGCGGGACAAATTGAATAAATACGGTCGTCCTCTGTTGGGTTGCACCATCAAACCTAAACTGGGTCTGTCGGCTAAAAACTACGGTCGTGCGGTTTATGAGTGTCTGCGTGGCGGTCTGGACTTCACCAAAGACGACGAAAACATCAACTCTCAGCCGTTCATGCGCTGGCGCGATCGCTTCCTATTTGTACAAGAGGCGATCGAAAAATCCCAAGCTGAAACCAACGAAATTAAGGGTCACTACCTAAACGTAACAGCCCCCACCTGCGAAGAAATGATGAAACGGGCGGAATTTGCCAAAGAAATCGGCACCCCCATCATCATGCACGACTTCTTCACCGCTGGCTTTACCGCCAACACCACCCTAGCTCGTTGGTGCCGTGATAATGGTCTGTTGCTGCACATTCACCGCGCTATGCACGCTGTGGTTGACCGTCAACGTAACCACGGTATCCACTTCCGGGTTCTCGCCAAGTGTCTGCGGATGTCCGGTGGTGACCACCTGCACTCCGGTACAGTTGTAGGTAAACTCGAAGGTGAAAAAGGTATCACCATGGGTTTTGTAGACCTGATGCGGGAAGACCACATCGAAGAAGATCGTTCTCGTGGTATCTTCTTTACTCAAGATTGGGCTTCTATGCCTGGTGTAATGCCCGTTGCTTCCGGTGGTATTCACGTTTGGCATATGCCAGCTCTGGTGGAAATCTTCGGTGATGATTCCTGCTTGCAGTTCGGTGGTGGTACTTTGGGACACCCCTGGGGTAATGCTCCTGGTGCAACTGCTAACCGTGTGGCTCTCGAAGCCTGTATCCAAGCTCGTAACGAAGGCCGCAACCTGTTCCGTGAAGGCGGCGACGTGATTCGTGAGGCTTGCAAGTGGAGTCCTGAACTGGCTGTGGCTTGCGAACTTTGGAAAGAAATCAAGTTCGAGTTCGAGGCCATGGACACCCTGTAGGTTTCCTCAGATTTTGAGAAGTCAGCACCCCCGGCTGAAGCACGGGGGCTTCGTGCCCCCCTTTCAGGTAGCTGACCAGCCTAAGCCTTAACTGGCTCCGTTCAGAGCAAGAGTTAAAGTTCCTACCCTGGAATGCGTGCTAGTTCCAGGCTCTAGAACCGAATCGTTAAACATCTCTAAGGGGTTAAGGACGTGCGATTTGGATAGTACCGACTCTGAACATTGGCGAAGCAAACATTACCCCGCAAGGGAGTCGGAGCCAACCATAGCTCCATGGAGGGGCAACCATACCCCTCCACCCCGCAAGGGGGTGCTGGCGGCTAAAGCCGCTTGAGTCGGTTTTCCTCTCTGTGATAAATCACGGAGCTTCCAACCCTCCCAGGAGTTTTACGTGATTTTGGATTGGGCAACTCCTCTAACTTGACAATTTTGGAGAGCTACGGATACAACTCAATCCAATATCTCAAACTTGAAGTCTTAACAGAGGGTTGGTGTCGGAACATGGATATCAAAAAAGTTGCTAAGGACACGACCAAGGTACTGACAAGTTACCTAACCTACCAAGCTGTAATCATCATCACCAACCAATTGACAGAGACTAACCCTGGTTTAGCTATCTGGCTAAGTGATTTTTCCTCTCAGGGGAAAATCCAGGATGGTGAGGCTTATCTTGAGGAACTGTTACAGGAAAATCAAGAACTGGCTTTCCGAGTGATGACCGTCCGAGATCATCTCGCTGAAGAGGTGGCGGGTTATCTACCGGAGATGGTTCGGCAGGGGATTCAGCAGGGAAATATGGCACATCGCCGCCAGTACCTGGAACGAATGACGCAACTCACTACTTCAGAGACTAACCCTCCCGACTAAGGTTGGAGCCTAAATAATTAATTTCAACAACTACCCTGGAAAATCACAATGCAAACACTACCAAAAGAGCGCCGTTACGAAACTCTGTCCTATTTACCCCCTCTGACTGATGCTCAGACCCAGAAACAGCTTCAGTACATTCTTGAGCAAGGCTTTATTGCTGGGGTAGAATTCAGCGAATCCTCTGCGCCTGAACAGCACTACTGGACTCTGTGGAAGTTGCCTCTGTTTAATGCAACTACCGTTCGCGAAGTTATGGCGGAAATCGACGAATGCCGTCGCGAATATCCTAAGTGCTTTATCCGGGTTATGGGTTTTGATAACGTGAAGCAGTGCCAAGTTCTCAGCTTTATCGTTCACCGTCCCACTGGCTCACTGTACTAAATCACCCGCTAAAATTTAATCTAGGATTAGGCTAACCGCCAATTTCCAAAATTTTGAGGCAGGGGTGACTCCCTGCCTTTATGATCTGGGTGAAATCGATAAAAAACCTTAACCACAGGAATGCTCTACCAACCAAAGGTGTTTACAGGTGGTTCACCCCGTCGCCTGGTTATTCTGTTAATGATTGTGATTGTCCTGGGGGTGTTGTTCCGTTTTGCGAGTCTCGATCGCAAATTATATTCCCATGATGAAGTTTTTACCAACTTGCGATCGGCTGGTTTTACGCGCGAACAGGTAGATCAGCAATTGTTCAGCGATCGCATTTTTACCCCTTCAGAACTCCTAGAATATCAACGCCTCAAACCCGATAGCACCGCCGCCGATACTCTCGCCTCTCTGCATAGAAACCCCCATCATCCCCCCCTATATTATCTCATAGCTAGGGGTTGGATGCGAGGCTTTGGCAGTTCGATTTTAGCTTCCCGTCTTTTACCCGCCGTCATTAGTTTAATATCCTTACCGCTTATTTATGCCTTAGCTTGGGAATTATTTCAATCTCCGCTAATTTCCCTTATGTCTACGGCTTTATTGGCTGTTTCTCCGGTGGATATATTATTAGCGCAAACTGCTCGTCAATACAGCTTAATGACGGCTTTAATTATCGCATCTAGTCTGATGTTACTCAAAGGGAGTCGCACCAACAATTGGCTGTGGTGGTTGGGTTATGTAATTACCTGCACTTTAGGATTATATACCCATTTATTTTTTGGATTAGTTATAGCCAGTCATATCGGTTGGGGAATCTTGATTTTTGGGTCGGAACCGAGACGGAATTATAAACCACGTCCGTCTTTGTTTTTCATTCAGTTGGCAATATCTATATGTTTAATTGTGGTTCTTTATCTACCCTGGATAACTGTGATTATCCATAATTGGGAACAGGCTCAAGACTTGACCAGTTGGACTCATCAATCCATGAGTTTACTGGATTTATCTAAGTTTTGGATGCTAAGTTTTACCTCGGTTTTAGTTGATATTGACTTTGGCTTTAACAGCTTCTGGACGTATTTATTTAGGCTGCCGTTTTTACTGCTAATTATTTATGCTCTGTATTATGTAAGTGAAACCAATGATAGTCAAACCGGATTATTTATTTTAACTGCGATTTTGATACCGTTTATCCTGTTGGTTTTACCAGATTTCTTATGGGGGGGACAGCGTTCCTCTGTCACTCGGTATCTGATCGCTTGTTTTCCAGCTATTCAAATGGCGATCGCCTTTTTATTAGGAACCCACCTTAATACTGGTCGTCAATCATTATTGGATGGTGAAAAGTTGTGGCTGTGGGTATTAGCCATATTACTAAGTTCTAGTATTATCTCCTTGGGTTTAAGTACAGTTTCATCAACTTGGTGGGATAAAGGTTTAAGCTATTTTAATCATCAAGTGGCTACAGAAATTAATCAAGCCAACTCGTCTGTGGTAATTTCTGATGCGGGAAATGGTACTAATACAGGAGATTTAATCTCCCTTAGTTATCTATTAGATAATAATGAGGTTAAACTTATTCTGATGAGTAATCAACCATCATTACAATTAATTCCTGAAAATTCCACCATTTTTGTATTTAGACCTTCTCAGGAATTACAAGAGTTGCTACAGCAAAATTATGGCGACCTTGAGCAAGTTCTGGATATCCCAGACCTGTGGAAAGTTCAATAATTGCAGAGGAGTTGTAGTCCTATGAACTATATATATTCATGGTTTATTGGTAAGCGCAATTAGTTAAATATGGACTCCAAACATAACCTTCTATGGGTCCGATAATGCGAGTCCAGTTGGGTCCTTCTCTACCGTCTGTTATTCCTAAAATTACCCGAGTTCCATTGGGTAAACTACCAACAATTTTACCAGCAGGAGTAGCTCGTACATTTAAGGGGGTTCCGGTAGGGTCATCGACAGTACAAGCGCCTACGGGAGTTTGAGCAAGTTGTAATTCCTGAGACGGTTTAACAGAGTCAAAATCAGTAAATGCGATCGCTGCTGTTACCCAACCCGTAGCGGAGGCGATCGTCATCGGAATCAAAACATAATGCCAAGGTTTCATCTGCATCATTGCCCGATATGTGACTATCTTAAATTATATCATACTGGACTGGGGTTGACGGCTGTTTCTTTACAAAAACTTAATCTTTGCCATAATCTCAAGACCAAAAGGAACAGTTATAATCACAATTAATTAAATATTCACCCCAAACATAACCTTCTTAGGTAAGTTAAAACCGGGGTAGAAATTAACATCAACTCCACCCCGAAAATCAGCCTAACTTTCCATAGCTGACACCGACTTAGGAACCCCAGCCGTCAGAACCTCATAACCATCTGTTGTCACCAAAACATCATCCTCAATTCTCACCCCTATTCCCAGCCATCGCTCATCGACCTCTGGTTGTCCTTCCACGGGTTTAATATCCCGTTTAATATAAATCCCCGGTTCCACAGTTAACACTTGTCCTGGCTGCAATAATTGCGGTTCTTCACCCCACTGATAAACGCCGACATCATGAACATCTAAGCCCAACCAATGTCCGGTTCTGTGCATATAAAAAGGCTTATATTTGCCCTCTTTAATAATCTCATCAATATCGCCTTTGAGCAATCCCAAATCTAGCAAACCTTCTACCAAAACCCGCACCGCCGTATCATGTAACTGGTTATAAGGATTTCCGGGTTTAACTTGTTCAATGGCGGCGATTTGTGCGCGCAAAACCAACTCATAAATAATTTTTTGCTCTGGTGTAAACTTACCATTAACGGGAAAAGTGCGGGTAATATCGGCATTATAATATTGATAAGCACAACCGGCATCAATCAACAATAAATCCTGGTCTTGCATTTGGCGATTATTCTCAATGTAATGCAAAATACAAGCATTTTCACCAGAGGCGACAATGGAAGGATAGGCGGGAGTAGCACCATGTTGATTAAAGAAATATTCAATTTCAGCTTGTACCTGATATTCATACTTTCCGGGTTGAGCAAATTCTCGCGCTCTCTGGTGAGCGGCTACGGAAATTTCGGCGGCTTTTCGCATCAATTCCAATTCTTTGGGGCTTTTAATTAGCCTTTGAGGATGGAGAATTGTACCAGCATCTTGAATAGCAATAGGACCTGTGCCATGTTTAGGATAAACCCGGATTAAATTTTGCCAATGATTGAGAATTATCTGGTTAAATTGTTGATCGCGTCCTAGTCGGTAATAAATGCGATCGGCTTTTTGTAGGTATTGGGGTAATTTTTCGTCTAATTCATGAATTGGATAAGCCTGGTCTGCACCATAAATAGTTTTAGCATTATCAATCCCAACTCGATATCCGGTCCAGGTTTCTTTGTCGGGGTCTTTGGGTTGTACAAATAGAATAAATTGATGTTCTTGGTGGTGGGGTGCGAACACGGCGACGGCGTTAGGTTCATTAAAGCCAGTGAGATAGAAAAAGTCGCTATCTTGGCGGTAAGAATATTCAACGTCGTTGTGCATGACTGCTGTGGGCGCACTGCTAAAAATGGCAGTACCGCCACCAATTTTAGCCATTAACTGTTCCCGACGCTGTTGATATTCTACTGGTGTGGTCATTGGTTAAGTTGTCCTGATTAAGATGGTCATTTTTGATCATATAACTTAGTCTTAGCATTTAGTTAGTGTGCCCATGATAATTTAATTGGATCTCATCTTTAGAACAATTAGTGCCACCCCTGGGTCAGTAATTGGTAACTTGAGTATAAAGAGGTCAACAGGATGATTAGATTAAGATTAGATTAAAAAACCCAGTCTCTTGAATAAGAAACTGGGCGGAAATTTAAGAGCAATTTCTCAGTTAGAGAGATTATAATACTGGAGCAAACCGTTCTTTTTCGGGAACTTCAGTATATTCAGCTACAATTTGCCGAAATTCGTCTCCATCAATGGTTTCTTTTTCGATGAGTAAATCAACTAGGCGATCAATAACTTCCCGGTTATCGCGAATGATTTGACAAGCATCCTGATAACAATGTTCGGCGATCGCCTTAATTTGAGAATCAATGCGGTCCGCAATTTGATTAGAATACTCAGTGCGGGTAGCAAAATCGCGACCTAGGAAGACCTCACCCTGGGAAGATTCCAGAGAAAGGGGTCCCAAGTCAGACATACCATAACGAGTCACCATTTGACGAGCCATTCCCGCCACCTGTTGCAGGTCTCCACCAGCGCCGGTGGTAACTTCGGCATCACCAAAGATGATATCTTCGGCGGCGCGACCGCCCAAAGCGCCGGTAATACGGGCGAGAATTTGAGACCGGGAAATCAAACCCTGATCCTCATCAGGCATAAACCAGGTCAAACCGCGAGCCTGTCCACGGGGAACTAGGGTAACTTTTTGAACGGGATCATGATCTTTAATCAGAGTACCAACGATCGCGTGTCCGACCTCATGATAGGCAATCAGGCGCTTAGTTTTACCATCAAGGAGGGGGGTTCCTTCCATACCAGCGACAACCCGATCAACGGCATCGTCAATTTCGGCCATAGTAATGGCATCCTTGCGGCGGCGGGCGGTGAGGATAGCGGCTTCATTAAGTAGGTTGGCGAGGTCAGCCCCAGTAAATCCGGGAGTCCGACGAGCGATCGCCTCGAGAGACACCTTATCGGCAAGTTTTTTATTGCGGGCGTGAACTTCCAAAACCGACAGACGGCCCTTAATATCAGGAGCATCGACTATGATTTGGCGATCGAACCTTCCGGGGCGCAGCAAAGCCGAATCGAGAACGTCTGGGCGGTTAGTAGCAGCAATAATAATAATGCCCGTGTTACCCTCAAAACCATCCATTTCAGTTAATAACTGGTTAAGGGTCTGTTCTCGTTCATCATTACCGCCGCCAATACCAGCACCACGCTGGCGACCGACCGCATCAATTTCATCAATAAAGACGATACAGGGGGCAGTTTCCTTAGCCTTCTTAAACAAATCGCGGACCCTGGAAGCGCCAACCCCAACAAACATCTCCACAAATTCCGAACCAGAGATGCTAAAGAAGGGAACCCCAGCCTCACCGGCGATCGCCTTAGCCAGGAGAGTTTTACCAGTTCCCGGAGGGCCAACCAACAAAACACCTTTAGGAATTCTCGCCCCAACAGCGGTAAAGCGTTCCGGCTTTTTCAGGAAGGTAACCACCTCTTGGAGTTCTTCTTTAGCTTCCTCAACGCCAGCGACATCATCAAACAAAACCCCGGTTTTGGCTTCCATAGAGAAACGAGCCTTAGACTTACCGAAGTTCATCGCTTGACCAGGGCCACCCGGCACATTATTAGAACGGCGGAACAGGAAAAATAGGCCCACAATCAACAAAATCGGGAAAACCAAATTTCCTAAAAGTCCCCAAATCGCCCCATCATTACGGGGAGGGTGAGAATCAAAGCTAATATTAGCAGCACGCAGGCGAGAAATTAGTTCCGGGGCATTATTAGGCAAATCCACCCGTAGGCGCTGCACTCCATTATCCAATTGAGGATCGATCGCCTCAACGATCGCCGTCCGTCCCCCTTCATATAGATCCACACTGGTAACCCGCCCGGCATCGAGGTAATCTAAGAATCGGCCATAAGTCATGCGAGTGCTGGCTGTATTATTTTGAGCTATATCCGTCGGGGAAGCCGCAAAAGCACCCTGCCACAGGAAGAACCCGATCACCAGGGCCGGGATCGTCCATAGCAGAATGGTTCTCCAAGATGTTTTCATAAATTCCGTTGCCTCTATGTGCTAATACATCAGAAATTTCTTAAAACTCAGCCCAGTCAATGGCTAAGATTAAAGATATTCATAATCTTAACTAAATGTAACGTAACAGTCTGTGATCAGGCAACCAGGCCGGGGAGTTTAATGGCCGGCTACAGTTGATGAGGGGGAAAAGTCCTGATACGGAAAAACATCAGTGGAATATAATCTGGCAATGGGGGACAGTAGGCTATAATCCTAGGAATTGTAGTTAGACATGATTATTTCGCGATCGAAGTAGGGTAAAGTTACCGTTGTTGGATTGCCTACATCTAAATCTCAGGAAAGTTATAACTATGGGAGAATTGTCAGAAGGTTGCTAGACACTCAAACTCATATTTCTGAATTCAAGTTGTGAGAATGGGGCGGCAACGTGGCAATTAACATCGAAAGCATGAGATTTAAGTACCCTGATGTACTGGTCAACTGGGTTGTGAGGCAACCCAAACGCTTCTTCTGATCTCAGCTTGACTGTTGAGAACTTTAGTTCCCGATGGCAAGTCTGATGGCCGAAAGAAGAATCTCACGGACTTAGTCCCTCTGAGTGTCACAATTTTTGAGTCTTCGTGAAGTAACGGATTTTTCAGATGCAGAGTAACAAACAGCCCGGACAGTCACAGTCACAGTCACCGTTAGCTAAAGCTACCACTACCACAACCAAACCGACCACTACTACTGTAGTCGGCCGCTCAACGATTCTCAGCGTTGACTTGGGGAGAACCGCAACTAAATCTTGTATTAGTCGCAACCCCGCAGATGTGGTTTTTGTTCCCTCGAATGTTGCCCAAATGAGTGTAGAAAAAGCCCGTGGCGGTGGCTTTGAGTCGAAAAACACCGATCCACTGTTGGATCTATGGCTGGAATATCAGGGAAATGGTTTTGCCGTAGGTCAACTGGCTGCTGATTTTGGAGCAAGTCTGTTTGGCGTAGATCCCGCCGCCAACCCCTCCAAGGTGAACGATGCCCTAATTAAGATCTTTGCTTGTGTGGGATATTTCAACCTTAAAGGTGATCTTGATGTGGTGCTGGGCTTACCATTTTACTCTCAAGAACAGTTTGAGCGGGAGAAAGAACAAATTATTAGTCTCCTCACTGGACCCAATACGTTGGTCTTTAGGGGTGAGCAAGTAGTGGTTGATATCCAGAGTGTTCGGGTAATGCCAGAAGGCTATGGTAGCCTGATTTGGTGTGAAGCCCAGGGCAGCAAGGATGCGCCTAACTTTGCGGATCTTTCTGTAGCTGTTGTTGATGTGGGACATCAAACTACGGATTTCTTGACTGTGGATCGCTTCCGCTTTGCTCGTGGGGTTTCTCAGAGTGAAGTGTTTGCCATGAGTAAGTTTTATGAGGAAGTCGCCGCTAAGATTGAGGGAGCCGATGCTCAATCCCTATTCCTCCTAGAGGCAGTACATAAACCTCAAGGACAGCGTTTTTATCGTCCCAGAGGCGCGACTAAACCTGCTAACCTAGATGAAATTGTACCTGAGTTGCGTAAGGTTTTTGCACGGGATCTTTGCGATCGCGTGGTAAAATGGCTCCCAGAAAGGGTCACAGATGTAGTGATTACTGGCGGCGGTGGTGAGTTTTTCTGGCAAGATTTACAACCCCTGCTCAAAGACGCTCAGTTAAGAGCTCATCTGACTCAACCGGCTCGTAAAGCCAACGCCCTAGGACAATATGTCTATGGGGAAGCTCAACTAGCCAAACGCTAATTAATTGGTTTTTTTCATCCCGTTGGGTGGTTTCTCAACGGGATAGCCTGTTTGGGGGTGAAATTAGATCTAATTACTGCTAAACTGGGTTAGTCCTCATTGGCAGGTCTGCCCATACGTCCTACCTAACTATGCTCTGGGTTAATAAAAAACTTACGCAGTCGGTTACTTTTACTGAGGATGCTGCTGATCAAACTCTGTTAGAGGCGATCGAAAAGGAGCTATCTCTCACCAAATATCAAACTTTTAGCAATCTCTGTAAACAGGCTTTGTGGCAGTTTCTGTTGAGTTCTCCCACCACACAGACCCCTGTGGTTAACAATGATTACCGCTCGGAAATTACCTCGGAAAGACCTGTAAACCCCCCTCCTAATCTAAAACCTATTGAAGAGGGTTTATTGAGTCTCCAGAGGCAATTAGGGGTTTTGGAGCGACAGCTACAAGCCCAAAAAACGGAAAATCAAACCCAACAACTTGAGAGTCAGGTTAATCAGTTAACCCAGCAGCTTGCTCAATTTCAGTCGGCGATCGCATCTAAACTAGATGCTACCAATGAGGCGATCGCTCAAATACCTAGTCAATTACCCCAAATTACATCACCTCCCCCACCACCAGAACCCCCTCGGTCAACTGCGCCACCTCCCCCACCACCAGAACCCGTCCACCCCCAAGAAGCCGACCCACTGCTTCAGCGTCTGAGTTCCCTGGTGGATGATTTTTAACATCAAGTTACTGTTGGGAGAGTTGCTATTGGCTTATTTATTCAGGGTCTCTACTGCTATAGCTGCCGCCCAATTGTCAATTTCCCAGGTTTTTAAATACCAATCTTGGGGGGAATATCCAACTATTTTAGCCCGGAAAAGTTGACCATAATTTTGGGGTAAAATCTCCACATCTTTTAAGCCCATTAATCCCGTACCAGTGGCTTTTAGTAAGGCTTCTTTCGCAGTCCAAAGCTGAAAAAAAGCCCGGTTTTGTGCGGATTTTGGATAGTTATAAAGTTGGGAATATTCCGCCTCACAAAAAAAGCGTTTGGCTAAGGTTAATCCATCCAGGGGGCGGATTTTTTCCAAGTCAATACCAACTCTGCGGTTCAAGGCGATCGCATATAAAGCCTTACCGTGGGAGTGGGAAAGATTAAACTGAATTTCACCCTGAGAATTTCCGGTAATTAAACCCGGTTTTCCCTGGGGAGTATAGGCGAATTCCAACCCCTGGGGAGCCACCCCCACATAAGAGGCTAAAATCTGGCGGAGAATGGCACGAGCGGCGGTAAAATGGAGGCGATCGCTCTCCCGACGAAACCGCGCCGCCCTTTGTCTTTCCTCAGCACTTAGGAGTCCTTCCAGACCAGCAATTTGACTTAAATTCAAATCCAAATCAGCCTGCCAAACCTCCACAGTCGGAGCGATCGCATCATCCCCAAACGGGGTAAAATGAACCCGTTGCCACATTTAACGCCTAGCGCCAGAAGGCAATTGAGGAATCGGCTCATAATCCCTAGGTAAAGCCGGACGATCCAAAGAATCAACACTCTGAATATCAATCAACTCCCCATCATCTTCAGGCAGAAGATCGAGTTCAGCCCCATTAATAATAGCACCAAGTAACCTCGGCCGATATTTTTTCGGTCCAGTTTGCTCCTCATCAGTTTCCGTCAACTGATCAGCCAATTGATTCATCTGAGCCGACATAGTACAAGTAGGTCTAGCCACCAAAACCATGCCATCAGTTAAAGGTTCCAGAGTCAAAGCATCATTATGGTCACTCCAAGCAGGTACATCCACAATCACCACATCAAAGCGATGGCGCACCTCTTTAAGCAAACGTCGCATCTCACTAGACTCTAGCACCGCCGTCACTTGTTTTAAGGGACCCGGGGAGGGAATCACATAGAGATTTTCCACATCTGGAACCATGCGGATACAATTATTCAAATCTCCGTAATAGCGCAAAGGTTCCCAACGGTCTTGAGAATCAATAGCTAATCGCATTCTCTCAGCTTGACTTGGCGATCGCAAATCTGCCTCAATTATCAAAGTCCGTTTTCCGGCTCTCGCGGAGGCGATCGCCAAATTATAGGCTGTCAGAGTCTTACCTTCCGGTCCCTTAGTGCTAGTCATCAACACCACCTTCGGAGGTTTTTGGCCGTTACTGAACAAATTACTACGCACCTGCTCATAAGGTTCCAAATACCGAGAATTATGATGTAGTAGTAAAGGCATATCCCAATCCGCATGGTCATCCAAAACATTGGGAACCACCCCCAGAATCGGAATTTCTCGTTCTTTCAAAGCGCCCTGAATCTCCTCCCAGGTGTAGAATTTACCGCTAAGTATACCCAACGCAAAAATCAGCACCGCACCAACTATCACCCCACCAAAGCCACCCGCAGCCATGACCAGGATTAAACTAGGTGGTGGTGGTGGATCTTCCACATCAGGAGCCGCCGCCTCCTGAACCACCTGTAAACTGCTCACCGTTTCCGCTTCCGCCGCCTGAGCGTCAGCCAATTGCGCCTGCATTTTATCGTAGAGAGCCTGTCTATAACCCACCTGTTGTTCTAGCCGCATTTTCTCCATTTGCTTATTAGGAATAGTGGCATATTCCCGTTCTAGTCTTTGTCCCACCTCACGGCTAGTAGCAATTTCTTGGAGTAGAGTTTCTTGCTGAGTTTGCAGGTTAATTAAATTTTGAGCAATTTGCTGTCGGGAGGGGTCTAAGGAAGAATCAACCCGAATTTGGTCAACCTGTCGCAGGGGAGCCGCCACTCCATGACCTCCGAGAACCTCAGAAGCTCTCGCTTGTAATTGCTGTTCGCTTGCCTGTTGTTGTTTAATTAAATCTGCTACCTGGGGATGAGCATCGGTAAAATCCTTACGGAGAAACTCTAACTGAGACTCAATTTGATACAGTTGTACTCGCAATTGAGCAATAATTGGATCAGCGGTCAGCGCTTGGGAAACATAGGCCTGATCGACATTCAATCCTAGTCTACCTTCCAAACTAGCGATTTGAGCATTAATAGAATCCAGTCTCAATTCAAGCTGTTCTACATGATTTCTATTGGAAATAATCGACTGAGGTAAGGAACCACTTGTGATCGCCAATAAAGTAGCGCCTTCTCGCCTATCATACTCTTCCAGAGTATTTTGAGCTTCTCTCAAGTCCGCTCTCGCTGGTCCCATGCGATCTTGAATTGTGTCGATAATATTGCGGAGTTGTTCGGTATTAATTAAACGGCTCTGTTCGATAATCTCCCGCATTAATACATTGACCACTTCCACAGAGCGATCGCGATTATAATCTCTAAAGGTGACTTGAATTGTACCCGGTTGACCACCCTCTCCCGGTCTAATTTGAATCCTAGCGTTAGCACGAAAATCTCTAGGGGTAATCATCGTTTCATTTAACACCGCCTCAATCACACGGGGTTGTAGTAACATCCGGTCCGTGAGTTGTTGTCCTTGCTGTCGAATATTCTGACCTGTTTGGGAGAACAAAACGGGCGGATTTTTATAGGTTAAAACTCCTCTGGCTTCGTAGGGAGGTCTTGGCGGCGCTTCCAAAATCATACCCACCCCCCCAGAAATTCCCAACGCTACTACAAAGGCGGCTAATCCAGCAACTTTATAGTTTTCAAAGGCGATTAAATAGCGTTTAACAATTGGTAAAGTCATGGCAATCTCAGGATTTTGGGTAATAGCAATTTGGTATTTACAGCCTTTTCAGTAATCATGCCATAGGCCGTCAAAGTCCCTCTCCCCCATGGGAGAGGGATTTAGGGTGAGGGTAATGTTTAGCACAATTTATCAACAAGCTGTATACCTTTAATTATTCTGTTATTGGTCGGGTCCAAATAATCGTTCAGCCGAGTTAATGAGTTGTTGAAAGAAGAGAGTAAAACCGAGGACATCGCGAAAGGGTTGGGTAAAGTTATTGAGAAACACAGTGACCTGGGTAATCAGATTACGATTAATCACAATCACATCTTCATCTTGTAGTAGAATGTTGTCGGTTTGGTCTCCTCTAAGTACATTTTTACCATTCAGAATCTGAGTAGTTGTTTGTCGAGATTGTCGGTCATATCGAATCAGGGCAATTTTATCGAGGTCTCCAGTTTGTAAAGGTACATTGGCGAGGATATCAATAAAGGTGCTACCATTGGGTAAGGCTACAGCACCGATCGCATTTCCGGCATAACTAAGAATTCTGACCGTAATTTGCTGGTTAACTAAAGTTGAACTAGCCACTAATTTGCGATCGTAGTCTCTCTCATCAACATCAGGATCTAGTGGTAGTACAATCACCGAATCACCATTAGATAGAGAAACATCCGGGAGAGAGGTAGCTTCTGCTAAGGGTGTATATAGATCTATGATATCTTCTAAAACTCGACCATCAACGGTAGTGCGACAAACTAGGACGGTTCGCAAGTCAGCAGTTAATGTCGCACCTCCGGCCGCTAACAGCGCCGTAGAGACACGAGAACCCCCAGCGGGGAGGGTATAGAAGCCTGGTTGCACAACTTCCCCAACGACGGTTACTTGGGCGGGAACTGGTGCAGCAGCCAGACTATAATTTTCTAATAGATCTCGCTCTACGCCTTCTGAGGGGCTAACTTCCTGAGTGGGGACTGTAATCACATCGCGATCGCTTAGGCGAATATTAGGCGGTTCCATACCCAATAATAGGGGGGTAAATAGGTCGATTTGGGTTTCGAGGGTTTGTCCGGTGGGTAAAGTCCGGCGCACAGTAATCCGTCGTAAATCTGCCCCTGGTCTAGTTCCCCCCGCCGTAGTCAAGGCGACAATTAGCTGTGGTGATGGTAGGGGATAAAAACCTGGTCTGGCAATTTTTCCGGTCACGGTGACTTGTACCGGTCGCTGATTGACCAGAGAGACGACAACTTCAGGGTTTCTGACAAATTGAGCTAGGCGGGGTTGAATATTCTGGCGCACCTGTTCTAAGGTTAATCCTTCCAATTCCACTAGACCAATTAAAGGCATAGCTAGGGAACCTTGAGGACCAATGGTAGCATTGGGAATAGTTAATTCTTGGGAACGCTGACCATTGACAAACACATCAATAAAAATCTGATCTCCAGGTCCTAGCTCATAACTTTTCATGCGATCGCCAACAGGGCCTTCAAACACAGAAGGTTCCACCGGAATACCAGAGGGTCTGGTCTGAATGGGAGCATCCACATTGCGGAAAAGCTCTAATAGTGTAGGCCAGTCCGGTTGTACTGGTGCGGGTTGTCCGCCGCCTCTCGGTAGGGGTTGATTCACAAAGGAGCGAGGTAAGATGCACCGATCAGGTATCCTTTGAGCCATAGACTTTCCGCCACTGGTGATGATGGCTAAAGGAATAATACTCGCCACTGAGTAGAGACTGGTGAGGAATAGGGATTTAATCGGGTTGAGGTTAGCGCCCATATCAACACTGTGGATAACTGTTTATTCTGGCTGGAAAATCGTGGTCATCAATTCTTTTTGGATATCCTGACCGAGGGATTGAGCTATAGTTGCCACTGTTTCTATGTCACCCAAAGGCTCCATAGGAATCATAATACTGACAGCTACCCAGGGAGCGCGATCGCCTCTTAGTTGAGCTTGGCGATCGGCAAAAAACCAGTGACTTGGTGCGGGAGAACCGCCATTATGCCAAGCATACCATTGTACAAGGGCATAGGTTTGGTGGGGGTTCCAAGCCCGAAAAAATCTGGCGTTAATTGTCACTGGTTGGGGGGAGTCTAGGGTCAATTGCAGGGTACGATGGGAGTCAGTTCTGAGGCTCTGTAACCCTTGCAGATCCATCCATTCGACTTGGGGCTGGTCTTTATAATAGTTTTGGGGAAACAGCAATAGCAGGACTTCGGTATCATTTTGTTTGAGGCTCTGCAAAGACCATCTCCTCGCCCCCACTTGAATGGTATCGTGACTGGTAGTTTCCCACCCTGGTACGGTTAAACCCTCACGGCGAATGGTTTGCAGTTGAGGGAGAGCTTGAATATCAGGCATATCTGACCAGGACCAGCCACCCCGAAAGAAACCGGGAAGGGTCCCTACCAAAAATAGGACTAGGAGAAATCCCAATAGTACCCATTGAGAGGGTTTTAGCTGTAGTTTGGGGGTTTCATGGCTGGTGGGTTCAAGATTCGGGGCTGATTTGTCCATTATCTTCGGATTCCTCTTGCTCAGGGAAATAATATTGCATTAATTTCATCACAATCACCAATAGACCCAACATAGAAGCAGAATATAGGTCTCCTCCCCACCCTTCATGAAGCCAATCAAAAAGTTCTTGATTACCTGTGCCGAAAAACAGAGTTAATAGGGTATTGCGGATAATATTCGCGACAATACTCGTCAAAGCTGCTGCCACCAAGAAGAGGATGGTTTTGGTTCTCGAAGCGATCGCACCCGTCCAGTACAATAACATTAAACCGACATACAGACTGGTAAATAACATTTTCAGGCCAGCACAGTGCGGCGCAACCTCAACAATTTGTCCATTTACATAGAGATAGATTTGATCTACTGTCACCGGGACGTTAAACTGGATCAGAACAAATCCCGCCATATTAGCGATAAAGGTTTGTAGAGGCAGGGCTAAAGGCTCTATCAGATAGGGGATATGGTTAGGGGTTGCCAGTAGCACAAATAATAAGGCTATCCCCTGCAATTTTAACCCAGGTATTCCTTTTAGCCAGAGGCAGAGTCCGGCTAGAATCATCGGAAAGGACAGATTGACTAAATCGGAGATACTACTGAGGTAGAAAACGCCACCGAGTCCTAATAATACTCCCCCCAAGGGGTGCAGTTGATTGGGTAGTTTGTTCCACTGGTGGCGGTTATTCCATGCAATATAAGCCGCGAAGGGTAGACCAATTACGCCGTGGCTAAAATATTCATGTTCGATGCTAATGCTTTTGTTCAGCCAGCCATCGTACCAATGCACGAGCAAAGGGCCGTATAATAACACCAACAAGGCGCAAGCCAATCCGATAAATAGATTTCGCTCTATCGCCACAGGAATTTTCGGTTGAGTTTCCATAAGCCTTAATAATTGTGTAATCGAGCCACATTCCCACCTGATTCGATGTCCCTATTTGGTCGCGAACATCTCGCACCTACTCATTTTTAATTCCCAAGGCTGTGCGAATAGCTGCGACTACCCGATTAATCTGATCACTGGTAATTCCAGGATACATGGGTAAAGATAGAATCTGCTGGCTGAGGGTTTCAGTTTTGGGAAAGTCTCCAGCTTTGTATCCCAGATCAGTATAACCGGGTTGCAGGTGACAGGGGATGGGATAGTGAATACCTGTTTGCACCCCTAATTCATTCAGTTTAGCTTGTAGTTGATCGCGAGTGAGGGAACATTCCTCGGTCACACGAATTACATACAGATGATAAACATGACCGCCTTCACTGTAGTTGTAAATGGGGATAATGCCATATTCTTTGAGTACCATCAATTGAACATCATACTGTTCGGCGGCTAAATTGCGATCGCGGTTCCACCCTGGTAAATGACGCAATTTGACGTTAAGAACGGCGGATTGTATAGTATCTAAGCGGCTGTTAGTTCCCAATTCCGTATGTAGATATTTTTCCGGTGCGCCATAATTCCTCAGAATTCGCGCCTGTTTAGCTACGGTTTCATCGGAAGTCACCACCATACCCCCACTACCAAAAGCGCCTAGATTTTTGCTAGGGTAGAAACTAAAGGCGGCGGCGCGACCGATAGAACCCGCGCGATAGTTTTCGCAGGTAGCCAGATGAGCTTGTGCCGCATCTTCAAATACAATTAAGTTATGAGTTAGGGCTAGGTCCAGCAGTTGGCTAGGGGTGACAATTTGACCATATAGATGCACTGGTAAAATCGCCTTAGTTTTTTCGGTGACCGCCCTTTCGGCTGCCGCTATATCAATTAAAGCGGTGTTTAATTCACAGTCTACCAAAACGGGTTTGGCTCTGGCTTGCAAAATGCCAATAATGGTAGCAATAAAGGTATTGGCTGGGACTAAAACTTCGTCTCCTGGTTTC
Source organism: Limnospira sp. PMC 289.06 (assembly GCF_032350395.1). Classification (NCBI taxonomy): domain Bacteria; kingdom Bacillati; phylum Cyanobacteriota; class Cyanophyceae; order Oscillatoriales; family Sirenicapillariaceae; genus Limnospira; species Limnospira sp. PMC 289.06. Next base: position 63,433 of record NZ_JARPLC010000004.1, on the reverse strand, counting down.
ACCCCACAGGCTTGTAAACCGATGGCGATCGCATCAGTTCCGCAGGCGACACCCACCCCATATTCTGCACCACAGGCTGTAGCAAAATCCGCCTCAAATTCTTGCAGAGCGCGTCCCAGAATAAAATCTCCGCGTCCAATTACTGCATGAATTGCCTTTTCAATTTCATCGGTAAGTTCCTGATATTGAAAGGATAAATCAACAAAGGGAATAGGTGCCATAGAATCGGTCATGATTTTAGCCAATATGGAACAATTTGGGTGTCTATTTTTTACGGTGAAATTAGCCGAATTAACCAAAATAAAGCTGGAGTCTGGGGGGGTTCAGTAGTTAATCCCTTATGACCATACCACTGAATCTAACTGCATTTAAAAGCCGTTTCATGACCCACAATTAGGATGAATTCCGCCTTGATTGCAGATATGGGTAATTTGAGCATCACTCAAGTTTTGCACTCTGGAAAAATCAGCCCCCTGCATTCGGTTTGAGGTTTCACCTTGATGGGTTTCTTCGATAAACTCATCAGTGCGAGTTTCCCGATTAACCACAAAGGTCACCCCCTCAAAATTTGCGCCATGTAGTCTAGCACCCTGTAGGTTAACTAAACTCAGGTCAGCATTACTCAGGTTAGCATTTTGTAACCTAGCGTTTCTAAAATTAGTGCCAGTGAGTTGAGCTTGACTGAGGTTAGCATTCTGAAGATTAGCGCCTTGGAAGTCAGCGCCGGATAAGGAACCCCTTTGTAGATCTGCTTCCCGGAGGTCAGCAAACATAAATTGGGTTCCTTGGGCGTTAATCTGACTCATACGGGCTAATTTGAGGTCTGAGCGTGACAGATTAGCGTTAGTGATATCTGCTCCGGTCAAACTAGCTTCTTTTAGATTAGCATTTTCTAGGTTAGTGCCAATCAGACTAGCACTGCTAAAATTACTGCCATTCAAATCAGCATTTGATAAATTAGCGCGGTCTAGGGTCCCATTTAACAGGTTAGTGCGCCGCATGATGACGGGACTCATAAAAGCGCCTGTCAGGTCAACAGAGGTCAAATCAGCGCCGCTGAGGTCTGAGATCAAGTCGTCAAAGGTGTTAAAACGTCCGTCAGGTCCTGGTGAAGCAAAGCGACTATTACGGAAATTTGCATGGGTCATGATCGCACTGCGGAAACTGATCCCAGATAGGTCGGTTTGGTCTAGTACGAGGGTAAACTGAGCGGGAGGGGTGGTAGTTTGACCGAGATGAACACGACTGAGATCGGCTTGTTGGATAAAACCGCCATAGACTTTGAGAATTTTGGCGATCGCCCTTTGAGTAGCCTGCTGTCGTTGGGAAACAATACGTCTTTGCCGTTGGTCCGCCCCAAACCTCATGAAATCGAGGTCATTTCTCAAGGCTTGATTCAGTTTGCGGATGTTAGGTAAAGCCACCGGACCTGTACTCACCAAAGCCTGTTGAATCACCTCTAGCAATATGGGGTCATCTTCTTGACCGAGTAAATCCACCAATAGGGGAACAGCGCGGGGGTCTTGTAGGGTTCCTAAAGCTAAAATTGCTCCCCGCCGTTGTGCGGGGTCGGTGTTGGCGGTGGGAGAAAGGCGACCCACCAGCGCCAGGAATATTTCGTTATCTTGATTTTGGGAGGCGCGAAGGTTGGCTTGATTTTGAATATAAACTTGAGTACCAATAAAGGTTCCCAAAACCGCTGCCATGCTGGCGCTACCGACGATAATTAGGGTTAAGCCAGGATATTGTCGCATCCATTGCCATAAATTCCACTCTGGGAGTTTTGGCTTAGAGGTCAAGACGATCGCTTTGACGGATTGGTTTTCTTCTTCCCAGTCGTAGGAGGTAAATGGATTGGTAAAGAAGGAAGTCGCCGCGGGTTGTACATAAGTACCAGCCAGCAAATCGTGTCCGGTGCGACTGTGGAAGCGCCGCCCCATTAGTCCGTCAGCGACGAGCATAATTCCCGATAACCCCATAAATACCAGGAGATTGGGGAATGCGCCTGTCGCTTGCCAAACTAGATAGGCGATACCGACGGGAATGCCCCAACGCCCGATGGTTTCCCTGGCGATAATCCGTGAAAATCCGGGGGGGAGTTGTCTGGAGTTGACTACACGAACCCCAAACCAGCGTTTGGGAAGGGTTTGTCCGGTGGTGGACAATAGATAAAGCTGCCAGGAGGCGATCGCTATCGGCAAAATTAAGGCACCAGACCAAAAGAAATTCGTCAATGGAGATACACGGGGCTGGCGATCGCGCATTGGTAGTCCCAAGGTAGCGGCCACAGTTTCGGCTGTTCCTCTTACTACTGGGTTGAGGGGGACTGACACAGAACCGCGATTAGCAATCGCACCGATGGTCAATGGGGCTAATCCCCCCACGATTACTAGGGAGATCTCGACCGCCCAAGCACTACAGCGACGCACCCAAAAGGGGAGTTGTTTGGCTTGTTTTTGCCAGGTAGGCGTTGGTTGGTCGATGCTGGGTCGGTTTGCAGTCGGACTAGCCATAATTAATAATTGCCTTTGTCTGAATCTTTGATGATGGGTTAAGCAGATTTCTTTAAATCTTGGGTTTTTGGGATGATTTGAATACTTGATAACCTATGTACACTATCACCCCGACTACCGCAAGACTTATGGCTAAGGAAATTAATTCGACAAGGGTTTTTAATAGGGCTAACCCGGCGATGACTCCCACACTGGCTATGGCGATCTGTCCGGCTTTGGGTAATCTCTTGAACCGCGCCATCAACTGACCATATAGGGTTTTTAGGCTGCTGTTTAAGTCGGAGGGGGTGGGATTTATGGGTGCATTGGGGTTAACTTCGGCTTCGAGTTGCTCGAGGCGACGATTGATTTTCGGGTCGTCTTGGTAGTTCAAGGGGTTTCTCCTCCGGGGATATAAAACAAGGCTTTACCATTGTACAAGGAGATTAAGAGGGTGGGTTATGACTAATATTAACTTGGGTCAAGTTTTAACAGCGGGACTGCTGGGGGTTTCCCTGTTTCTGGGGTCGGCGCAGTCGGTTTTGGCTGACAGGCGATCGGTTTCCCCTGGGGTGGCTGTCACTTTATCGGGAACTTCGGGGGGAAGTTCTAATAGCCGAGACTGTGGTTGGATCGCTGAGAGTCCTAATCATGTTCTTGATGTGACTCAGGATCTACCATATTGGAGTATTACTGTACAGACGGCTGGGGCTCCTACTTTACTGATTGATGGTCCGGCTGGTCGCTATTGTGTACTCCCGGAGAGTCCCTCTGGGTCTATGTTACAGTTTTCTGGTTATGGTACTCGGGGAACTTATCGGATTTTTATTGGCGATCGCCAACAGTCTCAACATCCTTATAGCCTTTCGATTTCTGACCGTAAGCCCTAGATTTATTGGCTTTTGGGGCTATCTGTCACTAGATTCTGTTTTTTACCATTACGGCTGATTATATCGTAGTAAATAACGGCTGTAATGGCTTGGAAAAACGGCATAATCAGCGCATTCATAGCAATTAACACATCCAACATAATGAAGAAATTTATCGAAGCTGCTAAGTCATACGGGAAAATTGAACTGATAACTGCTCGGCTGATTGTCATAATCAACTGACCCCCAATCCTGACCGGGAAGGTGGCTAGACGTGCGACTATCATAATCCCGATAATTTTTAATGCTGATTCTTGGGTAATTTTCCAGCTCTTACTAATGGCTCCAGTGGCGGTCATCGGATTTTCTACGGCTAGAATCACGTCACATATATACAGGCGGGCTAATATCCACATAAAGCCTATATAAAACATGACAAATGCCACTACTCCTAATAAAAATCGTAGTAATAATGACACCCAATTTTCTGGATTCAGCAGCATAGATACCAAGAATCCGGCTATTCCCATAGCTATGCTTAAACCTATAAAAGCCCCAATAAGAATCAATAGTACCAGAATTGATTGCCCTAAAAAACTCCATTTTCGCTTGTCGGTATAGCGTTTAGCATCTGCTCCTGGTTCTGGGCGTTCGCTAACTTCAAAAAAGGCTAAACGAGCGATCGCTCCTACAGTAGCGGCAAATTTAGCCCAACCATAAACGGGAACAATCAGCCATAACAAGGCGACCCGCGCCATAGTAAAGTATTGTTTAAAATGGTCTCGATAGATGCGAAATCCGGCACTAATGACATCAGCCAAGTTTAGGGATTTGTGAGCATATTTATTAGTCATGACTCAATTTAGAGATGCAGCTATAGGATTTTTGACTGTCTCCAAAATTACAGATTCTTGGTCTCCTTGGTTTCACCAAAGTAAAAAATGCTGCTCGTCGTTACCTAGGGGGGGGAAGCCAGGAATCTGCTTTTAATTGACCAGCCCGAAAATTCCTATGGTGGGGATTGTACAGCAATTAGGTAATTCGGGCGATTTTCTTAAACAAAATTTCACAAACACCTTCAGATTTCTAATATTTTTGGGTTATCTGTGACTAAATTCTGTTCATCCTGATTATGCTGGTTGATGAGGTCGTAGTAAATCACGGCTTTAATGGATTTGAAAAAGGGGAGAGTCAGCGCCCCCATAGAAATTAACACAGCGGATACAACTAATAAATTCAGCCAAACTGCTACCTCAGCCGTGACTAGGGAATTGATAAGTAATCGGCTGATTAATAAAATGAACCGAGTAGCTATGGGGAAGGGTAAAGTTGCTAAAAATGCGACTATCAAAATCCCCATAATTTGAAACTCTGATTCTTCGGTGATTTCCCAGCTTTTTCTAACCGATTTTTTGGCGTTTGTCTGGTCTTCTAATGCGAGAATCACGTCACATATATACAGACGGGCTGATATCCATATAAACCCCAGGTATAAGATGATAAACCCAAATACTGCCAATAAAAAAATTAACCATGATAACCAAAAACTCTCAAAATTCAGTTTCATAAATATGAATATGGCTGCACCAAGAATCATACTAAAACCGATGACAATACCAATGAGAATTAATCCGACGAGGAGTAATTGTCCGAAAAAACTCCATTGGCGTTTGTTAGTGTAGCGTTTAGCATCTGATGGGGCTTCTGGGCGTTCGCTCACTTCAAAAAAGGCTAAACGAGCGATCGCTCCTAAAGTGGCGAGAAATTTAGCCCAACCATAAACGGGAACAATCAGCCATAAACAGCCGACCAACGCCATAGTAAAGTATTGTTTAAAATGGTCTCGATAGATGCGAAATCCGGCAATGATCACATCACTGATATTTAAAGAGGGTTGAGGGTATTGATTAGTCATGGCTAGGTTATAGATAGAGTTAGAGAATTTGGCCAATGTCCCACAAAATTACAAACCAATATCTGGGATAATTCTATATCAAAACCAGGTTACTGTAATCGCTGAATTTGATATTGAGAATCCCGAAATCCCCCGGTCAAACCTTGCTCTAAAAACAGTTTTCCAGCCTGTTCAAAATCACTGATGGCACCTCGGCGATCGCCTAAAGATGCTCGGACCATTCCGCGACCATAAAAAGCACCAGCTAAATTAGGTCTGATGCGAATAGCTTGGGCGTAGTCTGCGATCGCCTGAGAGTAATTACCAAGTTCAGCATGAGCCTGAGCCCGGTTACTGTATGATTCCGCATCATTAGGATTAAGACTAATGGCTTGGCTATAGTCTGCGATCGCCGCCTCATAATCCTCAGCCAAAGAGTGAACTAACCCCCGATTACTGTGAGCCTTAGAATTATTAGGTTCTAACTCAATCGCCTTAGTACAATCTCCAATAGCTGCATCATAATTTTGCACATTCAGATAAGCAATACAGCGATTATTATAATCCATAGCTGTGGGGTTTAATTGAATGGATCTACTACAACTTTCTATCGCCGCCTCATAATTCCCTAAATTGATGTAGGTACTGCAACGATTCCCGTATGCTTCAGCATTATCTGGTTCCCAACTAATCACTTGATTATAGTCTGCTAAAGCACCTTGATAATCTCCTAAATGAAACCGAGCGCGACCCCGATTATAATAAGCAGCAGCCGACTGGGGATTGAGTCTAATTGCTTCTGTATAATCAGCCATTCCGGCTTGTAAATTACCAGCTTTAACGTGAGCGCTTCCTCTAGCACGATAAGCCTCACTATGGTCGGGCTGTCGCCTAATTACTTCGGTATAATCTAATATGGCGGCTTCGTAGTTTTCTTGGGTATAATGGGCGAGCCCCCTTTGATAGAAAGCGTCTGTATCTTCTGGGTTCAGACGGATAACTTGATTTAGGTCATTAATAGCATTACCAAAATCTCCCATTTGATGGTATGCTAAACTGCGGTTAAAATAGATGTCAGGATTAGTAGGATCAAGTTTAATGGCTTGGGTGTAATCAGCGATCGCCTGTTCATATTTCTGGAGGTCATAGTAAGCATTAGCCCGTTTACGGAAGGCTTCACTATTATCAGGAAATAGCTGGATTGAGCGATTAAAAGCCTTAATTGCCGCTTCCGGATCTCCCGATTCCAGACGTTCTACCCCTCTTTTTAAGGCGGCTTCTGATTTCACGGGATCGGGACGGTTTAACACTTGAAATAAGCCAAATATCACCATTAAACCCACTAATCCAGTCGCGGCTATTCCTACTACAGTCCATAGGCGATTTAAGGAGATTTCCCGTCGTCGCGGTTTGTGTGCTTTATAAGGGGGGTGATTTGGGGAAGTTTGGTTAACTAACCCAGTTTTTCCGGTGAGTTGATTTAATTCGGCGATCGCATCAATAGCCGATTTATATCGCTTGCCATAGTAATGATGCACCATTTTATCTATAATACTAGCTAGGCTGTTACTAACTCGCGCCCGCTGTCGCCAGGCAATTTCTCCAGATATAGATAGGCTAGGATCTTGAAGTTTCGGCAAATCTGAGGCTTCTAAACCAGTTAAAGCCTGAATAGCAATCATTCCCACAGCATATAGATCGCTATTAAATTGGGGGTTTCCCTGGAATTGTTCAATCGGCATATAGGAAGGTGTACCCGTGGCTATGGTTCGCATGGGTTGATTATTTTCCTCAGCCAGTTGGCTAGTCACGGCTTTGACGGAACCGAAATCGATTAAGACTAAGGCTTGGTCTGATTTGCGGCGAATTAAATTCGAGGGGTTAACATCTCGATGAATTACGCCGTTGTGGTGAACAAATACTAAAATATTGAGGATTTCTTCTAATACTTCGATAACTATATCTTCTTTCCACGGATGACCGGGAATTAGTTCTTTATGAAGGGGATGTCCTTCGATAAATTCTTCCACTAGATAGAAGTGATTATTGTCCTCAAAATAGGCTAATAATAGGGGAATGCGATCGTTTCTTCCAAGTTTTTCTAAGATTTCTGCTTCCTGTCGAAATAGGCGTAGGGCTGTTTTCAGGATTTTGGAATTATTACTGGGGGGACGCAGTTGTTTAACCACACATTGAGGATGACCTGGGCGGCGGGTATCTGCCGCTAGATAGGTCTGGCCAAATGCTCCCGAACTCAAAATTTGTACAATTCGATACCTTCCATCTAGGAGTTGACCAATGATTTCCATCTGGCGTTGAGGTTTGAAACTTCTATGGGAGTTCGAGGAATGGGGTTTAGAGCGATCGTCTAAGTTCATAATATGTTACAGTTTGATATAAAATGGAGGAGATAACAAATGCAATCGGTTTTCCTATGGATTAACTGATTTTCCTATGGATTGAGAACTCACCATTGAGTTTCTTGTGTCAATTTTGGCATAAAATTTTGGCTATGGTCTATATCAATCATAACCACTGTGAACCCAGTCTGATTGCACCATGCCCCCCGTCCCTAGGTAGGTATGCACACCATGCTCAAGATCTAGTTTCCTGAGATTACAAAATATTCTAAATTTTTGGTGAAAATTACCTCGAAAACCATGCACAATTTTATCCCCCCTCATCGGTTTTTCCCTTACCTAACTTGGACAGAAATTGCGGAAATGCCCGATCGAGAAAATACGGTAATTATCCAACCTATTGGGGCTATAGAACAACACGGCCCCCATTTACCGTTAATTGTCGATGCTGCCATTGCTACGGCTGTGACCGGGAAAGCCCTAGAAAAACTCGATCGCACTATTCCCGCCTATGCCCTGTCTACCTTATATTATGGCAAATCTAACGAACATTGGCACTTTCCGGGAACCATCACCTTAACCTCTGAAACCCTAATGTCAGTATTAATGGAAGTAGGAGAAAGTATATATCGGGCGGGGTTCCGCAAATTAGTATTTGTGAACGCCCACGGTGGACAACCCCAGATTTTAGAGATGGTAGCGCGAGACTTGCATCAACAGCATGAAGATTTCATGGTCTTTCCCCTGTTTGTGTGGCGGGTTCCCCACATAGCCAAAGAACTATTTTCCCCCGAAGAATTGGAATTAGGGATTCACGCCGGAGACATAGAAACCAGCGTGATGTTATCAATTTTGCCTGATGTGGTACGCCGGGAAAAGGTGGTGCGAGAGTTTCCCCACGGCTTACCCTCCGACAGTTTACTGAGTATGGAGGGAAAATTGCCCTTTGCTTGGGTAACGCGGGATCTAAGCGCTAGTGGTGTTTTGGGAGATGCAACCGCCGCCACAGAAGATAAGGGGACGCGCCTACTCGAGTCGGTGGTAGACAGTTGGGTAAAGGCGATCGCAGATATTTATAAATTTCAGCAGCCCCAGTGTTTCCGCTCTGTGTCAAAATAAATCGATATCGGAAATAGAGTCTAAGTAATACAATGATCAACTCCACCCTACAGCAAGCCTTTAACCGAGGCCAAGGGCTGAAAGTAATTAGCGGTTTAATGAATTTCAATCGCGCCAATGTCATGGCGGTAGTCAAAGCAGCCACTCAAGGCGGCGCGACCTTTGTAGATATTGCCGCCGACCCCGAATTGGTGGCGATCGCCCGGAATTTGACCCATTTACCTATTTGTGTCTCAGCCGTAGAACCAGAAAAGTTTCTCCCCTGTGTCCAAGCTGGGGCTGATTTGATTGAAATTGGGAATTTTGATGCTTTCTACGCCCAAGGACGGCGCTTTGAAGCTCCCGAAGTTTTGGAATTGACCCGTCAAACTCGATCGCTACTTCCTGAGATTACCCTATCGGTAACAGTTCCCCATATTTTGGAACTTGATCAACAAGTCCAATTAGCTATAGACTTAGTGGAAGCTGGGGCGGATATTATCCAAACTGAAGGGGGAACTAGCGCTAACCCCGTGCATCCCGGAACTTTAGGATTGATTGAAAAAGCTGCCCCTACCCTAGCCGCTGCCCGCGAAATTTCCCGCGCCGTATCGGTTCCAGTATTATGCGCTTCGGGAATTTCTAGTGTAACAGCACCTTTGGCGATCGCTGCTGGGGCGGCTGGTGTCGGTGTCGGTTCCGCTATCAACCGCCTGGATAATGAATTAGCAATGATTGCAGCCGTTCGTAGTCTGGTGGAAGCATTAGCCACTGTCAATACTTCCCGGATTTATCACTCTTAGAAAATGTTTACAGCCCCACAGTTCGTCTCTATCTTTGGCAGTCGGAATTATCCGCCCACCAGATGACAGTTGGGGCTGTACTCTAATCAAAATCTCCCGCGCTACTTAAAAACCAGATCGAATAATCTTCGATTAATTCATAATTATCAGACTCTTCGTCTGTGCATTCTAAATCCGCTAGGACTAGGGTAAATAATTTCTCATCGCTAACCCGTCGGACTTCCACTTTCAAGCCATCTTCTGCATCAAATTTATCAACAAAACTCAAAATTTCAAAAGTATCTTGATAGGAAGGATTGTTGATTTTTTGTTTCTGATATTCCTTTTTGCGACCCGAAGAAAATAAATATTCTTCTTCCCAATCAAATTCATCGCTTCCGGTCACATAACAAGGTAACTTGATTTCTTTTTTCAGGTATTGCAGATATAGTTTAAGTTTTTTTGTCAAACTATAAGAAGCCTTGAAACCCAACTTTTTGTTAGTCTTGGCTACCGCCTTTTCTAGGTCATCATCGGTAACATAATCCATGTATAAGTCATCAAGACCTTCGAGACCTTCAATATCACTTAGATTCAAGTGTTTGATGTGTTCAAACATCAATAAACGGGGATCTTCTGTTAGCTCGAATCGGTCTCTACTGTTACCACTACGGATATTAAAAGTAATCGTCTCATCAATTTGAATCCCCTCCAGGTGAGACGGATCGAGATGAGTCGAGGCCGATTTTAAGTTTTTCTGAAATTTTGTCATAATATTTGGGTTAGTGAACAACAGAAGTTACTTTAATTTGTTCTGGATAGATCCTAATAATCAACAGGAGACTAAAATTGTGACTCAAACCGTATCAACATCTCAGCCACAGATATACCAAGGACAGTTTGGTGAGTATACCATCACTGATGGCGATCGCCAGGGAGTCCTAGTATATAGAGTTAGTTTGGCGATCGCCGCCCTCTGCTTTGGTATAGGGACTGCTTTAGTAATATGGGACTCACACAACCCCATAGTCCTGCAACTGCTGACCCCTATTTATCTTGTGTTCTGGTTAGCTTTAGGGGTTAGCCTGTTCACAATTCATATCTATCTGATTATTTTACACAGATTCCTTCAGTTTTGTTGGCTCATGGGGGGTATTGCTACCCTAGTAGTGGCGATCGCAGATCCTGAACCCTTAGCCGTCACCGTTTATAATCAGCCATATAGCTTATTTGGTGTCGGTTTTACATTTGTAGCCCTAACAGGAATTTACTTTAAGGAGGCTTTTTGTTTTAATCGCATGGAAACCAAGCTGCTAACTCCCCTAGTCCCCCTATTACTGTTGGGATATATGGCGGGAGTGTGGACAGTGATCAATCAGAAATTTTTGTTATTTTTCTGGGCTATTCAATTTGGGATTTTTGCCCTCCGCAAGTGTTTCCAAGCCATTCCTTCTGATATTGGCGATAAAAGTGTATTTGATTACCTCCACCAACAGCGATCGCACAATTAAGTATAATTAACCCCAATACTAGCAGCCCCTAGAAGCCCGTTGTCAAACATAACCAGTCAATATTAGCAACCTGCCCTTTTCCCTAGCTAGGGGCAGGATATCTCCATATAAAGGCGATCGTAAATTATTCTTGACTGCCATGGCCACCAAGTCCATGATCGTATATATTTGATTATGGTAACATCCGTAATTTCACTCAAGTCCATCCGAATACCTCAAATGCTTACTCCACCGTAAATCTAATTTTCTTGATCAATTATCAAAACTTATGGAAACAATAGAGCCGGACCCAATGTCCATGGAACTACAAGGAAAACTTGTAATTGTAGATTTGGACGAAACGCTTCTTTTGCGAAACTCAACAGAAGAATATCTCAATTCTTTGCAGCCTCAAATTTTGGGGGCTGTTTTATTAATTGCCCTAGATATTCTCAAGCCTTGGAATTGGTTACCCGGACATCTCAAAGGAAACCAATCAAGGGATTGGTGTCGTGTAATTATTTCCACCCTAATTTTTCCATGGACTTTAATTTTTTGGCAACACAAAGCCAAGAAACTTGCTCATGATTATATCAACCAGGAACTGATACTAAAATTCCTGGAACAATTCCCATCAAAAATAGTCATTGCTACCCTCGGTTTTGATCTAATTATCAATCCCATTATTAAGAATTTCCAATTTTGTCCTGATGCTGTCATTAGTTGTCGGTTTTGGCAGGGAGGAGTTGATCGTCAACGGGGAAAGTATGAGTTAGTTAAAGCAGTATTAACTGACGAAGAAATCGCCAATGCCGCCGTGATTACAGATTCCACAGATGATCAGGTATTATTGGATGCAGTGGCATCACCCTATCTCGTGCAGTGGCTCGATGCTCAATATGTCCCCGCTATGGCTGATGCTTATATTCCATTTTTGTATCTCGAACGTGGTAAGCGCCCCGGCCAAAAATATTTTATCAAGAACATTATCGCAGATGATTGGTTAGTCTTGATTTTGGCGATCGCTTGGATAAGTCCTTATCCAGCTTTACAATCAATCATGATGCTGTTTTTGCTTTTATCTTTTTGGTGTATCTACGAGTATGGCTATGTAGATAATGATATCATCGCCGAAACTTTTGAGCAAAAACCTACTCTCACCCCCACCTATCAAAAATACAAAAATCGTGTCCACCTCTCGCAGGTTTGGTTATGGGCGATAATTTTGGCAACCCCTGGACTTTTCTTATTGGAGGTGATCAAACTTCAATTAACCTCAGCAACTCTCAATTTATCCCTACTCAGATCTATGGCTTTAGATGGTATCCTATGGCTAACCTTTCTGGGCTTGGTATTTGGTCTTTTTTGGAGTTATAACCGCCTTGATAAACAAACCAGAATTTGGCTATATTTCGGGTTGCAAGCAAGTAAATGTTTTGGATTTTTGATGGTAACTACCACAAATAGCATAGGTATTATGTTATTTGCTTCTCAAGTTTTAGCCCGCTGGATCGCCTATATTGTTTATCGAGTCGGTAAACACTCCGAATGGATAGATTTTCCGGGAGAACTTTTCCGCTGCTTTTTGTTTACATTTCTGATAATTTCTGTCGCCCTAGGAACTGGGAAATTATCCATTTTACTAAGTGGGCAAACTCTCGTTATTTTTGCCTGGTGTGCTTACCGAGGACGCAAGCAATTTGTCAATATTTGCCGTCAAGCATACCCAATATATAAGGATAAAACTGTCGTCTAATTGCCAAAATAACAGCTTGCACAGGTTAAGATTAGCTGGCTGTGCAAGCTAGGCAAGCTGTAGCATCCTGTTTTTTTTCAGGTAGTATAACCTTGGATATTTTCCGGGTTAAATTGTTTGAGGGTGCGGGTAGCTTTACGGACTAAAGTTTCCGAACCTTGAACCACCACTAGATATTTCCCAGCATTAAGGCGATTCCGATAGGGTACAGCATCTCCACCCCCAATAATCAAGCCTACCCCGCCGCCAGCGAGAATGCTACCGAGTCCCCCAGAAATACCGCCCAGAATACCACCGATGAAATGATCGCCAATTTCCCCCGCCCAAGCAAAGGTATTAAGCCCGGTGATTAAGCTGAAAGTGTAGCCCGCCACAAACCCAAAAGGAATCAACCAACTAGCCATCAGTTTAACCTGTTTGCGGGCAGGATCATAGGGGTCAATCAAGCCAAACTCATCAGCGCTTTTGTATCCTCTGCCTAAAATACTTACTTGACTGATAGGGATTTCGTCTTTTTCTAAAGCTAAATAGGCAGCCTCAGCTTGAATGCGATCGGGTAAAACAGCAATTAGGTAGTTCATATATGATGATTAGATTATTGGATATACGGCCGCAATTCTGTTAGTCACTAGGTTTCATGATCCCCTGTTAATGTTGGGAAATGCACCATAATGCTGTGGTTAATCATCAATGGGCCTGATGCCGGGGACAATCACAACTGAATTTACTAAATTTTTGTGAACAATTTTTGGTAGCTCGTCCCCCTTAACGCTAGAATAGTTCACTGCGGTATTTTTAGCCGCGATCGAGATCTGCATCAACAGACTCTCTCAATTTACCACGAATCCTCCAATCAAGGAAGTTGTGGTGAATCCCCTACCGTTGCAATTTATTGGCCTAACCATGCCTAAGGTTCTTGTATCTGATCCGATTGATCAAGTTGGACTTGACATTCTCTCTCAGGTGGCTCAGGTTGATGTCAAAACCGGACTACCTGCTGAGGAACTGGTAAAGATTATTCCCGAATATGATGCCCTGATGATCCGTTCTGGTACTCGTGTCACCAAAGAAATAATAGAAGCGGGTACTCATCTGAAAATTATTGGTCGGGCTGGTGTGGGGGTGGACAACGTGGATGTTCCCGCCGCCACCCGCCAAGGAATTGTCGTAGTGAACTCCCCCCAAGGTAACACGATCGCCGCCGCCGAACACGCTATAGCGATGATGTTAGCCCTATCGCGCCATATTCCCGAAGCCAATGTATCCGTAAAAAACGGCCAGTGGAATCGCAAACAGTTTATTGGGGTAGAAGTTTACAAAAAAACCCTGGGGATTGTCGGTCTTGGTAAAATTGGTTCCCATGTAGCAGCCGCAGCTAAAGCTATGGGGATGAAATTACTGGCTTATGATCCATTTATTTCCCAAGATCGCGCAGAACAGTTAGGCTGTCGGTTAGTAGACTTAGATTTACTCATCCGCGAGTCAGACTATATCAGTCTGCATATGCCGAAAACTGAGGAGACCTATCATTTAATTAACGCAGAGGCTCTCGCTCAAATGAAACCCACAGCTCGTATAATTAACTGCGCTCGTGGGGGTATTGTGGATGAGGTAGCTTTAGCAGAAGCTCTGAAAAGTGATCAAATTGCTGGGGCGGCGGTAGATGTTTATGAAAACGAACCCCTAGAGGAAAATTCCCCCCTGCGGGAGTTGGGTCAAAAGGTGATCCTCACTCCCCACTTGGGAGCATCCACAGAAGAAGCTCAAGTTAATGTAGCCATTGATGTAGCTGAACAAATTAGAGATGTATTGTTAGGATTACCAGCTCGTTCAGCGGTCAATATTCCGGGATTATATCCCGATGCTCTCGAACAACTCAAGCCTTATCTACAACTGGCGGAAACCTTGGGAAATTTGGTCAGCCAACTGGTAGGAGGTAGGGTAGATTTCTTGGATATCCGCTTACAAGGGGATTTGGCTAATCGCGATAGTAAACCTGTGGTGGTGGCGGCTCTGAAAGGTTTGTTATCTCAGGCTCTGCGGGAGCGGGTTAATTATGTTAATGCTACCATTGAAGCCAAAGAGCGCGGTATTCGGGTGATTGAAACTAGGGATGCTTCGGTGTGTGACTATACCGGCTCTCTGCATTTGGAAGCGAAGGGATCTTTAGGTACTCATTCGGTGACGGGGGCTCTATTGGGCGATCGCGAAATTCGGGTGACAAATATTGATGATTTCCCCATTAACGTACCGCCGACTCGTTATATGTTATTTACTCTCCACCGAGATATGCCGGGAATTATCGGTAAAATTGGGTCGCTCCTCGGTAGCTTTAATGTAAATATTGCTAGTATGCAGGTCGGTCGTAAAATTGTACGGGGAGAGGCGGTGATGGTTTTAAGTTTAGATGACCCATTGCCGGACGGACTGTTGAGTGAGATCATGAAAGTAGCAGGTATCCGGGATGCCTATACGGTAACTCTCTAAATTCAACGAAATTGGGGTGCTGGACTTAATGGCTCCCGGCAGACTAAACTGGGGGTAGAAAGTGGAGAATCAGATGCTCACACTACGTTAGGGTGAGATACATTCTCTTAATACTTCTGGTGAGTTAAATGCTCGCATATTGTCCGGCCCCAAAAGTAACTGATATGGCACATAGCTGGTGGGAAATTCGAGTAGTCTGTGATTTGAACCTAGAAGAAACTGTTTTCTGGAGACTCGACAATTTTGGCTTTCGGGGAACAGCCAGTCAAACTAAACATCAGTCTTGTTTGATTTGTGCCTATTTACCAGAGGAACAAGCTCATCTTTTGGATCTGGCGGCTTTATCTATTTTGCTGCGCCAGGATGCTTTGTGCATGGAAATGTCTATCCCTATTGTGCAATGGGATCTCATTGATGAGGAGGACTGGTCTAGTAGTTGGAAACAGCATTGGGAACCAACGGAAATTGGCGATCGCTTTTTGATTTATCCGGCTTGGCTAACTCCCCCGGAAAATAGCGATCGCTTGATTTTACGTCTTGACCCTGGGGTGGCTTTTGGTACGGGAGCCCATGCTACTACTCAGCTTTGCTTGGAGTCCCTAGAAATGCGTTTGGGAATATTAGGAGAAAATCCGATCACTATTGCTGATATCGGTTGTGGATCGGGAATTTTGGGTATTGGTGCGATCCTATTGGGGGCGACTCAGGTTTATGGTGTCGATACTGACCCCTTAGCGGTGCGATCGGCTAATGAAAACCGCGACCTCAACCATATATCACCAGAACAGATGATTAGTGACGTGGGGAGTGTTCAGGAGTTGATTAAGCGGGTTCAAAGACCTGTTGATGGGATTTTATGCAATATTTTGGCTGAGGTGATTATGGATATCATTCCTCAGTTGGACTCCCTCACTCAACCTAATAGCTGGGGGGTTCTCAGTGGTATTTTGCTAGAACAGGCTAAACCGATCGCTGATTTATTAGAACAACATGGCTGGATCGTCGCGACTCTCTGGAAGCGACAGGACTGGTGCTGTTTCAATATTAGACGTTGTTGATGGTTCAACATCTGACCAACTCTCACTATACTGATGATTTTAGAGGTAATATGGCTGATTTTGACTGGATAAGTGCCTTAATGGGCGGGATTTTAATTGGTCTGAGTGCTACCCTATTATTAGCTTTTAATGGTCGGATTGCTGGCATTAGTGGCATGGTTAATGGGGCGATTACTTTTAAATCCCAGGAGGCTTGGCGATGGCTGTTTATTCTGGGTTTAATAGTTGGTGCTGCTATTTATGAATATGGATTGCCAACGTCGCCAACTCCCCCGTCAAATTTTGTGCCTGTGCTAATGATTATTGGTGGTTTTCTGGTGGGGTTTGGTACTCGTATGGGTAACGGTTGCACCAGTGGTCATGGTGTTTGTGGCTTGGGTCGCTTTTCCATGCGATCGCTTATAGCAGTTCTCTCATTTATGACCACTGCTTTTATTACTGTATTTATAATGCGTCATGTTTTGGTGCTGTAATTTATGAACCTCAAAGAAAATTTAATTGTCTTGGTTTCTGGGATTTTATTTGGTTTAGGACTGGGTTTATCCCAAATGATGGATCGCGATCGCGTTTTGGGATTTTTAGATGTTGTGGGAGTTTGGGACCCTACTTTAATCTTTGTCCTGGGCGGCGCTGTGGGGGTGACAGCGATCGCTTTTCGGTTTGTCCTCCGTCTTCCTCACCCCCTATTTTCAAACAAATTTTATCTACCTACACGCCAAGATATCGACCCCACTTTAATCATGGGGGCGGCTATTTTTGGCATTGGCTGGGGTATTGGTGGCTACTGTCCGGGTCCGGCGATTACCGCCCTAGTTTTAGGTATTCTTAACCCGGTATTGTTTATAATCGCGATGATTGCTGGGTCCTTGGCTTATACTCTCTCATCTAAGCTGACGGGTCCTGGGCCGAAGTAGGAAACCATCATTAAAGAACCAATTAGGGCTAAGTTCTTTAAAAATGCCGTTTTCTGACCAGGATCATCTAGGAAATTGTGGAAAACTAGGGTGGTGGGGATTAAAAATAAAATCAAAATAATCGCCCCCCAACGGGTTTTATAACCTAGAATTAAAGAAAAAGCACCCACTAATTGAAACACAATATTTCCTAATAGCATTAAATTGGGATGCGGCAATCCCCGCAATGCTATCATTTCCTCGGTGGCGGCGAAATCCAAGATTTTGCTAACGGATGAATTGATAAAAATGGTGGCTAAAAATGCTCGTCCAATTAGGGGAATATAATTCATAATCCAATTATCTTGAGACAACAAATGCGATCGCTTTCTTTGGGATTTATCCTTAAAAAACTCCATAGCCGGATCAGGACTATTTAAAAAGGCAATTTCCCGGTAAGGAGGGAGAATCGGTTTTAGCAGTCTCAGTCCTAAAACACAATCCCAGAACCAGTTATAGCCCACTGTTAACCGATTGCGCCATCCGGGTAGATAACACAGATGAATCACTAACCAAGTTAGCCAACCCCAAAATCCGGTGCTATTGAGGCGATCGCATGACAAAATCCCAGCATAGCGACTAATAATAGCAGCCTTGCCTTTATCAATATAACGAAAAGGTTGGGGATATGTTCCCCGTAACTGATGCAAAATATTGGTCGCGACGGCTTCCCCCTGTTGGATAGCTTCCGGGGCGATACCGCTAAGGCCATGCTCAGGCCAGAGAAAAGCTACATCTCCGATCGCATATACTTTAGGATGATCGGGAACTTGTAAAATGGGTTCGACAATGATTTTACCCTTGGCGGCGGTAGAGATTTGGTCAAGCTGGCTGGGATGGTCTGCTTGTACCCCGGCTGTCCAGATGATAGTTGGGGCGGCGATCGCTTCTCCTGTGTCTAATTCTACCCCCTGGGAGTTCACGCGCAAAACTCGACGATTTAACCAGACAGATACCCCCAATTGGCGTAAATGACGTTCACAATAGGCGCTAAACCGCTGGGAAAAGTTGGGAAGTAGGCGATCGCCCGAATGTACTAAAATCACCTTCGCCAGGGGGAATAACCGCCGCCAACCTAACAAAGCGCGGAGTTGGTCGATTAAACCTCCCGCCAATTCTATCCCGGTCGGACCGCCACCAACGATCACAAATGTCAATAACCGCGCGCGATCAATGGGTTCAGGTTCTAAAATAGCCCGGCGAATGCGATCGACGATATGATGGCGCACAACCGCCGCATCTTGTAGGGTATTTAAAGTTAAGCTATATTGAGCCGCCCCAGGGATGTGATCTAATTGGGGACGGCTTCCGGTGGCGATGACGAGGATATCATACCTGATTTGTCCGTGATCTGTATCTATCCATTGATATTGATCATTAATCCCCTCAACGTTAGTCTGGATAAATTCGACATTAGGATATTTTTTGAATGCTGACTGGAGGGGATAAACGATTTGGTGGGGATAGAGTAAGCCGGTGGCTACTTGATACAGTAGGGGTATAAAAGTATGGTAGCAGTTGCGATCGATTAGCAACACATTCGCGCCCGCCTTGGCTAGGAGGCGGGTTGCTGTTAAACCACCAAATCCAGCGCCCACAATGACAATGCGATCGCTTTTTAACACCATGGGACTCGGGTTGCTCAACTAACATTTTTCTGATGTTAACAAATTCCCGCAATTTTTGCCTTCCAGTAGCTTAGTTCAACCCAAGCCTCTCACGCCACCTAGGGACTCTGCTGTTAGGCGCAAGTTAACCAAGGGGGTTGGTATAAGTTTATCTATTTCCTCACCCCTTCTCGGTTGAATAATTGGGGAGGCTTCCAGAAACCTTTTTACAGCCGATTCACCCTATCCCAAATATCCGAGGTAATTGATTGTGACTAATCCTGAATTAGTCAACATTTCACAAAGAAAGCGGGTTTCTGGTAGGATAGGGATACGTCGCATTCCGATGTCCTCGCGATCGCTTCATAAATATTTAAGAAATTAACCCGGTTTCGGGGGACAATAGGGGTGCTATCTCTATTTGTGTGGCGATCGCGTTAACAACCCATCACCTATTCATTGATCAGCCAGTTTTCAATTTTTAAGTTAACAATATTTTGGAAATGCTTTAAATTATCTGTAACTAAAATAAAATCTCGCGATCTTGCTACGGCTGCAATCATGGCATCTAATTCTCCTGTGGGCTTACCGATGCGTCTGAGTTCTCCTTGAATTTGACCAAATTCACGAGCAGCAAGCAAATCAAAATCTACCAGATGTAGTAGACTAATAAACTGTTGTAATGTAGCCAAGTTTTGTTCTATTTTTTGTGAGCAATAAACACCTTTGTAGAGTTCGGAAACCACAATAGAACTCAAATAAGAGGATTGAAAATGCTGGGCAAATTTGGGTACAGCATTGGGATGATTTTTGAGTAAAGCGATACAGATGTTAGTATCTAGCAAATACATAAATCAATCAAAATTAAATAATTCTCGACCGTGGTTTTGATGGCGTTTTTGAGCGATCGCTGTAAAGGTAGCATCTAAATCGGGTTGGTTTGACCAAGCACCAAATAGTTGACAGAATTGCTGCCAATGTTCTTCTGGTGTCCGGGGGAGGGGGGGGCTAATTTCCAGGATAATTTCAGAGCCATCAGGGACCGCAATATTTTCGGTTAGCTCAATAGTTTTACCGCGTTTAATGCCTCGGATTTGCATAAATATGGCTCTCATTTTTTTGCAATGCTATTTCAGTTTAGCACATAGATTTTTGAAAGACAAGAAACCGGGTTTCTGGTAGGATAGCGATCGCATCACCAAGATTTAAGAAATTAACCCGATTTCTGAGTCTCTGGAATGGGGTAAAATGGGAGTGCTATTCCCTACCCGGTGCGCCGCTATGGATGAAGAGCGATCGTCGGGTTATCTCTCCCTGATTCAAGAACTCCTGGAATGTCCCAGTGGGGAGAACAAATCCTCGGCAGTCATCAGGGGTTAGTGGATGGGGGGTTTGTGCAGGTGTGCGAGTTGGTAGCGGCACAGTTGCAGCCTTGGGTGAGGGGAATTATGAACCCAGCCGGTTAACCTGGGATAATTGCCCTAGCTTGACATCAAAAGATGCGGTTTCATCACAGCCAGCCTGTTGATTGATGCGAACAATCAAATAATCAGAAAAATCAGCATTTCCCAACTTCATTTGATGAATTGCCCAAGCGATATCATCGGAATTTTCAAATATAAAAATATTGGTATTTAAGAGATTTTCTAGGATAGTGATGAGTTGGTCTCGACTAATTTTATACTGACTGCGTAATACCCAAACCACTTCACAGAGGACAATATTATTAATCAAGCAGGGTTGATGATTTTCTAGGGCTTGATTGATGTATTGATCCGCTTGCTGCCATTGTGATTCATCGTCTCGGACTAGAAAGCGGACGATTACATTGGTATCCAAACCTTTCACATCGATTCTACCGCACCTTCAACAATGGCTTGTTCCATTTCCGCTAGAGAAACGGTTTTTCTGTCAGGGTCGTAGAGACAACCCGATAAGGTACGGACATCAATTTGAGCCGCTTTTGGGGCGGGTTCTAAATAGACTTTGCCATCAGGGGAAATGGCGATATTAATTTGGTCGCCCGGTTTTAAGTGCAGCCAGTCGATAATTTCTGGGGGAATGGTGGCGGTTCCGGTAGCAGTGATTCGGGTCAGTGCCATAAGGGGGTAATTCAATGGATTTATAGGATATATTTTAACGTACTAGAGCCTAATTGTGGAGGCTAAATCCGTAAAACGGCGGGGTCAAGAAATCGGGTTTCTAGCAGCATCGCGATTCCTTCACAAAGATTTAACAAAGAAACCCGGTTTCTGAGGGTTGGGAATGGGGTAAAATCGGGGTGCTATCCCCTACCAGATGTGCCGCTATGGATGAACAACGAGTTCAAGCCTATCTCTCCCTAATTCAAGAATTCCTTGCCGCTACGGGTAGGGAGGATATGCAGCGACTCAGGGAACAATGGAGAATGGTCGTCAATTAGGCGCTGAAAAGTGTTAGGGTGGATACAATGGCTAGAGATAAATTCCACTATGCTGTCAGACGGGGTTTAGAAAAACAAGAATGGCAGATTACCCACGATCCCTTACGTTTAGAGTTAGGACCGGATGACCGTGTAGAGATTGATTTAGGGGCGCAGCAACTCTTAGGGGCGCAGCGAACCGGAGAGAAAATAGCAGTGGAAATCAAGAGTTTTTTGAATGACTCCGCTATGTTAGACTTTCATTTGGCATTGGGTCAGTTCTTAAATTACCGTTTAGTTCTCCAAAGACTTGAGCCGGAGCGAACTCTTTATTTGGCCATACCCATAACTGCGTATCAATCATTTTTTTATCGACAATTGCCGCAACTTTCCATCCAAACTTATCATATAAAATTGATAACTTATGAACCGAACGATGAGGTGATTTTGCAATGGATAGAGTAGCTAAGTATAGAGAGATTATTCAGGAACTCTTGACGGAATATTCGACGGGTTCTCCGTTGGGGGGAGAGATTGAATCAGAAACGGTTTTCGATGTCAAAGCCGATCGCTATTTGGTGGTTGATTTAGGATGGAATGAAACCCGGAGGATTTATAATTGCTTGATTCATCTGGAAATTCGTTCCGGAAAAATCTGGATTCAGCGCAATCAAACGGACTGTTCCTTGACCGATGAGTTGTTAAGTCAGGGTGTGGAGAGGGAAGATATTATTTTGGGACTACAACCGCCTGATTTGCGAAAATATACAGGTTTGGGGGTGAGTTAGTCAGTGGGAAGCAACCGGGGGTCAAAGAAACCGGGTTTCTGGCAGCATCTGCTGTTGCTTCACAAAAATTTAACAAAGAAACCGGGTTTCTGAGTCTCTGGAATGTGGTAAAATCGGAATGCTATCCCCTACCCGGTGCTAGGTTAGGGATGAACAAAGAGTGCAGGCTTATTTATCCCTGATGCCAGAACCGTTGATTGACCAGTTTTCGATGGAGAGTTCTTGGATAATGCCAAAATCAGACTCGTTGCACGTGAGGAGGGTGGCATTTTGAACCAGAGAAATGGCAGCAATTTTCAAGTCCATATTGCCTAAACGAGGGTAGGTTTTGCGGAGGCGTTGATGCTCGACTGCGGCAGGATAATCGAAGGGTAAAATGGGGATAAAACAATAGTCCTTTGCCGTTTTTTGCAGTCCTTCATAAGCGATGATTTGTTGCTCAACTGTTTTCGCTTGGGACAGAAAATTGAGTCTTCCTCTGATTTGTTCTTCATAAGTGATGACGGTGACGGCAATTTGAATCTTCTCAACGGTTGCTATTTTTGCCAAAATCCGTTGACCGGGTTCACCATTGCGTTGAATGAGACTCAGATGATCAGTATCGAGAATATACATCGGATTTTGCTGACTTTATTCGGCAGTTTTGCGCCATTCTTGTCCGAGTTGAATCACCGATTCAAAGGTGGAGTCATTGGCGTGACTTCCAGCAATGCGTTCCCACCAGGGCTGTTGTGGGGAGGTGACGGTGGCTAAGACTTGTTTAATTTGAGTGAGTTCGATTTCCAAGCTGGTGACTCGTGCTTCGATCGCCTGGGGTTGATTTTCAGTAGGTTGCCGGTTCATGGTCAGGGTTGAGTTTTCAGATGATTGGAGTCTGTTGGATGATTATAACTCATCTGGTCAGGAAAGAAACCGGGCTTCTAGCAGCATCGCGATTCTTTCACAAAGATTTAAGCAAGAAACCCGATTTCTGAGGTTTGGGAATCGGGTAAAATCGGGGTCATAGTCCCCTACCGGGTGCTAGGTTATAGATAAACGAGGAAGGATAAGCGATGAAAATTATTGATATTAACCAAGCCTTACCGCAAATTATGGAACTGATAGAAATGGCTTTTGCCGGAGAAGAAATTATCATTAGTAAAAATAATCAGCAAACCATTAAAATCACTCCAGTTTTATCGCCTCAGCCGCGCCCCCCTTTATTTGGGTGCGATAAAGACCGGATTGCTCTCAGGGATGATTTTGATGAACCATTGGATGATTTTCAGGACTATATTTAATGCGGTTACTCCTTGATACTCATACGGTCCTGTGGTTTTTTATGGGAAATTCCCAGTTGAGCGACAAGGTGCGTGATTTGGTCGAAGACGGTCATAATCATAAGCTGATTAGTGTTGCTATGGTTTGGGAGATGTCCATCAAACAGAGTCAGAATAAGTTAACCCTGGAAAAAACTGCGTCAGATTACATAGAGGAGAAAATCAGATTAGATGATTTTGAATTATTGCCAATTCAACTCAACCATTTAAGGATATTGTCATCACTTCCATTTTACCATAAAGACCCATTTGACAGACTTTTAATTGCCCAAGCCATGCAAGAAAACATCCCGATTTTAAGCAAAGAGATGGCTTTCAATGCTTATCCAATCCAGAGGATTTGGGACTAGAGGTCAACCCAAAACCCCTCAGTGTCTTTTGTGTTCCGCTTCCAGGCATCAGTTACAATACCCACTATCCCCCTACTCTATCCCTAGCCATGAAGGAACAACGCATCGCCGCCTATCTCTCCCTGATTGAAAAACTCCTCGACTGTCCGGGTGGGGCGGAACCGCAAATCCTTAACGGTCATCTGGAGGGGAAATTTTAAATAATGAAAGTAAGAGATATCATCAAAATCCTAGAGAATGATGGATGGTAGCAAGTCCGGACACGGGGGAGTCATCGACAATTTCATCATGTCACTAAGTCCGGTACAGTTACCGTCTCGGGACAATTAAACGTTGATATGCCCCCCGGGACCTTAAACAGCGTCTTCAAGCAAGCCGGATTAAAGTAAAGGAATCTAACCATGAATAATCAACAATTACACTACACAATTATCCTCGAAAAAGGAACCTCTAGCTACGGGGTTTATGTGCCGGACTTGCCTGGATGTGTTGCAGTTGGAGAAACGAAAGAAGAAGCCTTGCAATTGATTCAAGAGGCGATCCGATTTCATCTTGAAGATTTACAAATGAATGGTCAACCGATTCCTGAACCCATCTCAACGAGTGAAACGGTGAGTTTTTCGATGTCCAACATGAACCCTTGATTCTACGGCTTCTCAAATCCAATGGATTGAATCTATTTTAAGGGACTGTAGCCGCCGGAAAAGAAACGGGCTTTCTGGCAGCATCTCCATTCCTACACAAAGATTTAACAAAGAAACCCGGTTTCTGAGGGTTGGGAATAGGGTAAAATCGGGGTGCTATCCCCTACCCGGTGCGCCCCTATGGATGAACAACGATCGCAGGCTTATCGCTCCCTGATTCAAAAACTCCTCGACTGTCACAGTGGGGAAGAACCCGATATCCTCAACCAGTCCATTGAGTTGGTGGATGAGGGGTTTGTGCAGGTGTTCGCTCAGGTATTCGCTGAGGCCCTGAAAGCGGGCGAGGAGAATCAGGTGAAATTTTTGCGCGATTTGGCGCAACAGTTAGGGACGTATTTGGCAAGTGAGGGGACTGGCGGAAATCAGCAACGAGCATTAGAACAATTTTGGCAGCAACTGCTGCAAGCAAGAATGCAGGGCGGCACAACAGCAGTTCATCAGGCGATGCGGCAAAATATGAAGTTGATTGTTCCTGCCTTGGGGGATGTTATTGCCCAGTCAATGCCGGGACTTCTGGCTCAGAATTCCGACGAAGCCGAAGGGATAGCAGGTTTAGTGGAAAATATCTGCACCAGTATCACGCAATTCCCCTATGGTCGGTATCCAGAAGCGTTAGAGATTGCGATTCGCGGCTATGGGGTGGTGCTGGAACTGCGGGCGGATAACCCCCCAAAAGGGGCGCGAACCCTGAATAACCTCGGAAATGCTCGCCTCATCCAAGCCCAGATGGGCATCAACGAAGAGGCAAATATCAAGGCAGGTATCGAAGCGTGTGCTGAAGCAATAGATATTCTGGAGCGAGCGATCGCTGGCTCTGCGGAAGTGTCAGAAATTATGGATCCCTTGGGATTAAAGAAAGACCTCTCCGATGCTTTCACGAACTTAGGAAATGCCCACCAAACCCAAGCCAAGAGGGGCATCGAGCCAATGGCAAATTTAGATCGAGCGATCGCCGCCTACACCGATGCAGCAGAAATTAGACAGCGCTTAGGATTAGAGAAAGACCTCTCCAGTATCTTGAATCACCTTGGGGTTGCTCGTCAAACCCAAGCCGAGATCGGTATTGACCCGGCAACTAATCTGGAACGGGCGATTGCATACTACGCCCAAGCCGCAGAAATTAGGCAACGATTAGGATTAGAGAAAGACCTCTCCAGTACCCTAAATCACCAAGGGATTGCCCATCTCAAGCAAGCTGAGATGAGCATTGATCTGGCTACCAATCTGGAGCGTGCGATCACCGCCTACGATGAAGCGACAGGAATTCTGCGGGGTTTGGGGTTAGACAAAGACTTCTCTCTTATATTCAATAACCTCGGGAATGCCCGCCTCACCCAAGCCCAGATGGGCATCGACCCGGCGGCGAATCTGGAGAGGGCGATCGCCGCCTACGATGAAGCGGCAGCAATTCAGCGCCGGTTGGGGTTAGAAAAAGACCTCTCCGGAACCCTGAATAACCTAGGGAATACCCGCCGCACCCAAGCCGACATGGGCATCGACTCGGCGGCGAATCTGGAGAGGACGATCGCCGCCTACAATGAAGCGGCAGCAATTCAGCGCCGGTTGGGGTTAGAAAAAGACCTCTCCACTACCCTGAATAACCTAGGGAATACCCGCCGCACCCAAGCCGACATGGGCATCGACCCGGCGGCGAATCTGGAGAGGACGATCGCCGCCTACAATGAAGCGGCAGCAATTCAGCGCCGGTTGGGGTTAGAAAAAGACCTCTCCACTACCCTAAATGACGTAGGGGTTGCCCGCCAAACCCAAGCCCAGATGGGCATGGAACCGGGGGCGAATCTGGAGCAGGCGATCACCGCCTACGATGAAGCGGCAGCAATTCAGCGCCGGTTGGGGTTAGAAAAAGACCTCTCCGAAACCCGGAATAACCTAGGGAATGCCCGCCAAACCCAAGCCGAGATGGACATGGAACCGGGGGCGAATCTGGAGAGGGCGATCGAAGCCTATAACGATGCAGTGGATATTCGGTGGCGGCTGAGGTTAAAAAAAGACCTCTCGGCTACCCTGACTAGCCTAGGGAATGCCCTTCGTACCCAAGCCGAGATGGGCATTAACCCCGTCGCCAATCTGGAGCGGGCGATCTCCGCTTACAATAAAGCGGTAAAAATTAGGCGGGAGTTGGGGTTAGACAAAGACCTTTCAATAACCCTGACGGGCCTCGGAATGGCCCGCAGCAACCAAGCTAATATGGGCATCAACCCCGCCGCCCATCTGAAAAGTGCGATCGCCGCCTACGATGAAGCGGCAGGAATTCTGCGGCGGTTGGGGTTAGCCCGCGACCTGGCAAAAACTTTGAATAACTTTGGTTTTGCCTACCAAACTCAATCTTTCCTCAACCATAATTCTTTCTCTGAGCAACAAACCGCCTTAGAAAATGCCTACCGGAGCTTTCAAGAAGCTCTGGAACAGGTGGAATATTTGCGGGGTGAAATTGGAGCCGACAGCGAGGGGTATAAACGCAACTTTAACGAGGAATGGAACAAGGTTTATCAGAATATGGTGGAAGTGTGCGTAGAATTGGGTAACAAGAACTCCGCAATTGAATATGTAGATCGCAGTAAAGCCCGCAACCTCACAGAACTCATCGCCACCCGTGACGCATACCCAGGGGGAGACATTCCCGCCGAAGTCCGCCAACGCTTGCAACAACTCCGTCAAGCGATTTCTGAAGAAGACCGCCGCCTTAAACAAGACCCCAACCCCGACTATACCCACATCAGCCAACTGCGGGAAGAATTCCAGGCAAACTATCCCTATAAACCTTTGAAATTCCCGGATATTCAATCTCTCCTTGACGATGAAACCGTCATCTTAGAATGGTATATCCTGGATGAAAAATTCCTCACCTTCACCCTGACTAACCAAACCCTTAACCTCTGGACATCTTCCGAGGAAGACCGACAAAACCTCATCGATTGGGCAGTTGCCTATATCGACGACTATGACAACAACAGCCAATGGCGAGACAGTCTCCCCCAACGCCTTGAACAACTGGCCCAAATCCTCCACCTGGATGAAATCCTGACTAACCTACGGCAACAACTCCCCAACTGCCAAAAACTCATCCTCATTCCTCACCTCGCCCTGCACCTGTTCCCCCTCCACGCCTTACCCGTTGCTACAGAAGACGGTGAGGGCAAATTCCTACAAGACCTCTTCCCCAAAGGCGTGGGCTATGCCCCTAACTGCCAAGTCCTGCAACAAGCCCAAAACCGCTCACGCCCAGACTTTAACCGCCTCTTCGCCATCCAAAACCCCACCCAAGACCTCCAGTTCACGGATATGGAAGTCGAAGCTATCCAATCCCTATTTAACCCCCACCAAGTCCTCAAACATGACCAAGCGGAAAAAGCCGCCATTGATAAAGAAACCCTGAAAAACGCCCACTGTACCCACTTCTCCTGTCATGGCTACTTCAACTTTGAAGATGCCCTCAAATCCGCCCTCATCCTGGCTAAAAGCGAATTTACACCCCCGCCGCCCACCGATGACCCCAGCCGCTATCTCCCCACAAAAGACAACAAACTGCTGGATTTAGAAAAATGTCTCACCTTAGAGGATATCCTCCGCCTTGACCTGACTAACTGCCGTCTCGTCACCCTCTCCGCCTGCGAAACCGGCATCACCGACATCACCTCCACCAGTGATGAATATATCGGTTTACCCAGTGGCTTCATTTTGGCGGGTTCTCCCAATGTCGTCAGTACCCTCTGGGCGGTGAATGAGCTCTCCACGGCGATTTTTATGATTCAGTTTTACCAAACTCTCCAGCAACAGCCTGAACTGTCGGTGGTTTTGGCGTTGCGGCAGACTCAGACCTGGCTGCGGTCAGCCACGGTGCAAGATTTGTTAGACTGGGTTGATGGCTGTGCGGTGATTAGTCCAGAACGGCGGGAGGAAATGAAAAGTACGCTAGCAGGCTGGTATGTCCCAGATTTTAAGCGCTTTTCATCTCCTTACTATTGGGCGGCGTTCTGCGCTATTGGACAGTAAAACTTGCAAATTATTTAACAGGAGTGGTCAACCATGAACCCCGAAAAAGTTATTGCTGCTTTTCTAAAGATTTGGGAAACTAATCCTGACAATATTTTGGAAACATCAGAAGCCATCGAAGGATTACAGAAACTTAACGATAGTTTAATCGCCTGTCAAGACAAATCAGATGCCGATGTAGTTGAAGAATTGAAAAAGTGGTGTCGCTCTTATCCAACGCTGACTGAAAAGATTATGGCAGAAGTCTTGGGGGAAAGGAAGCTAAAAGGTTCCGATAATGATTCCCCCAACATAGGGGACACGGCTTATAAAAATCTCTATCCGAAAATCACGGAAATTCTGCGAACCCGTGCTCCGAAAATGGGTAAAAAAGAGAATCAATCTTGATGGGGGCTATGATTACTTTAAACAATCATCCGGTTTGGGAAAACTTATCAGAAGTTGTTAAGGGTATTGATGCTAATGCTCTAGTTTTAGAGCATTTGGCATTATGCGATTATCAAATATCCGGCTATTGGGATGAATGCGATCGCCTTTATGAAAACATCATCTTACCGCGTCCTCTGTCGCCCCAATTAATCAGCAGTGGGGTGATTTTCAACGGAGATAAACGCCGCATTCAACTGAAATTTACCCTAAATATCGAAACCGCTACTCCTCCCATTTCTATCGCGCAACTGATGTTGGTCTATGATGAAAACCTAGAATTTATTGATGAAAATTGGCAAATTGACCTCAAGTCAGAATTGATTCAAGTTCAAGCGTAAACCACCCACCCAGTTTCGGCCACATCAAATCAACAAGATGAAACATCAAAAATTACCGGAGATTATAGAATTTATTAAAAATTGGTTTAAAATCCATTATTCTGACCAGGTTGTTCAAATTATTTTATATGGTTCTCAAGCTAGGGGGGAAGCTAAACCTGATTCAGATATTGACTTGCTGATTGTGATGAAATCTGCATTTAATTATACGGATGAAATCGACAAAACCAGTGAGTTTATTCAAGAGTTATCCTTAAAATATGATACGGTTATCTCCCGTGCTTTTGTCTCTGAGCAGCGTTTTACTCAAGAAAAAAGTCCATTTATTTTAAATGTTCATAAAGAAGGAATTGTTCTATGAGTCGTAGAGTCGTAGGTTGGGTGAAGCGACAGCGCAACCCAACAAATCCGGCTAAAATGTTGGGTTACATTTCATTCCACCCAACCTACAAAATCCTACAAAATCCCAACTCAGGAGTCGTAGGTTGGGTGAAGCGACAGCGCAACCCAACAAATTCAGGTAAAATGTTGGGTTACATTTCATTCCACCCAACCTACAAAATCTCAACTCAGGAGTCGTAGGTTGGGTGAAGCGACAGCGCAACCCAACAAATCCGGCT